>JBFYXR010000179.1:0-12144 GCA_041310455.1 Desulfobacteraceae bacterium
GTCCTTGTTGACTGCTGGGCGCCATGGTGCGGTCCCTGCAGGATGGTCGCCCCGATCCTGGATGAGCTGGCAGCGGAATACAAAGGCAGGGTAAAGGTCGTTAAGCTCAATACGGATGAAAACCCGGTGATATCTTCGCAATACGGGATCCGAAGCATACCGACCATGCTTATATTCAGAAATGGGACACAGGTTGACAGGCTGACCGGCGCGCTTCCCAGGCAGGAGATAGAGAGGCATCTGAAATCAGCCCTTTGAGGAGGGTTCCCCGGTGTCAGGCTGTGGTGAATTCCGGCCCGGATTTCTCCCTGCTGAGGATTTCCCCCCTGGAATTTATAACTATCGTTTCCATGGGGATATTCTTGCCGGCCCTGTCCATGCCCTGCCGGACCATGGCGGGAAAGCTCTGGCAGCATGGCACCTCCATGGCAAGTACGGTGATGTTTTTTACGCCGGATGTTTTGAATATATCCGCAAATCTGCGGATATATTCATAGGAGTCATCAAATTTGGGGCACCCTATGAGGACAGCCCTGCCCTTGAGAAAATCGCGGTGGAAATTCGGGGAGGCTACTGCCGTGCAGTCGGACGCAATAAGCAGGTCAGCGCCCTTAAGGAATTCCGCCCTCGGGGGAACCAGCCTGATCTGAACAGGCCAGTGGGAAAGCTCTGAAGACGCCTTTGCGGCGTGGTTATTGGCGCCGGATATCTCAAAGGACTGGACCTGCGTGGAGGGACATGCGCCCGCCATCTTGAATTCCACAGGCTTTTTTGCCGTTGTTTTGAGATGTTCCTCGACTGCCTTTTCGTTAAAATCCTCGGCCTCCCTTTCCATTATGGTGAGGGCGCCGGTCGGGCATTCCCCTATGCAGGCCCCAAGCCCGTCGCAGTAAATCTCCCTGACAAGTTTTGCCTTGCCGTCAATGACCATGATTGCGCCCTCTGCGCAGGAGGGCACGCATTGCCCGCATCCGTTGCAGAGCTCTTCATTTATCTCTATTATCTTTCTAAAGACCTTCATGCTCTCCTCCTTTGAAAAGTACCTTCAGGGCCAGGCTCCTCCCCGCTTCGGTCAGGAAAGACCTTTCAATCATGCCTTTTAATTTATCAGCCTCAGTCGGGTGTTCCCTGCTGTTTTCTTCAATATTAGTTATAAGATCGGCATCATACAGCGCCATGAAGTTTATGGTCTCTTCCGCACTGGGGTGGTGGTGATGCCCTATGATGTCACAGACCTCTTCAATCAATTCATCCCTCGCGCCAAGCTTCTTTAGTATCTCCCTTGCCACCGGAGGCCCTTCCGCCTCCTGGTACCCCGCTGCCGAGCTGTTGTATTTTTTCTCGGATTCTTTTATGCCTATGTCATGAAGGTATGCGGCGGAAAGGATAACGGCCATGTTGCCATCCAGTTCTCTTCCAAGTATCTCGGCGTATCTTGCCACCCGCCCTGCGTGGCCGATCCTTTTGAAATCCTGCCTGAAATACCGCTTCATTTCGATGGCAACGCGGTCCTTCAACAGGTCTTCCCTCTGGGCCAGGACCTCGGGTGAGATGTTCCCGATGCATTGCTCGGCGTATTTACAGTAGGAGGCGCAGCCGAAATTCATATTGGGGTTGAGAAATTTATGCCCGCATTTCCTGCATTTCCGGGCGGTGTCGTCCTTGAAGAACTCCACGTCAGCGCCGCATTTCGGGCATTTGACTTCAAAGATTGATCCGGGACTCCAGTATTGGGTATCCTGACCGGGACATTTCATTTGGATGCACCCCTGTTCTGTGAATTATGATTGTTAAAAAATCTCCTGACGTCCTTGACCTGTGTCAAGAAATCTAACATCTGACCGAAGGAAAAAGGTTCCTGTCCGTATGGGGCAGGAACATGGCCCCCACATATTCGTCCATGAAGGGCTGATAGGTGGAGAGTTCTATATTAGTCATCCCGGCTGCTATCTTTGCGGCGCGGTCAAGGGCATGAACGGATAGAAGCCCGATGCGGGCGCCCATGAGAGAGCTGTTTCCCACGAACTGAATCTTTTTTATGTCAATATCCGGCAGCAACCCGATGCTTATGGCATTGGGTATGTCCAGGTATGTCCCGAATCCCCCTGCTACGTAAAATGTGTGGATGTCCTCGAATTTAAAGCCCACGTAGTTTATCAGGGATTTTATGGCCGCGAAGACGGCAGCCTTGGATCGTATGAGGTTGATTATGTCAGATTCCGTGATGGTCAGGTCTTTTCCTGTCTCCGTCTCATGGGAATAGGCTATGATAAACTGGGGCTCTCCGTCTATTTCAATGATCCTTTCACTTTTTGAGACAGACCGGAATTTGCCGTCGCTGTCGATATACTGATTTGTGATCAGGGCGCTCAGGGTGTCTATCAGCCCTGATCCGCAAAGTCCCCTGGGTTTTGCCTTGCCTATAGTCTCATAATACACCCTGCCATTTTCTATCTTTACCCTCTGGACGGCGCCGCGGGTGGCACGCATGCCGCTGCTGATGCCTCCCCCCTCAAAGGCGGGGCCGGCCGAGGCGGAACAGCAGACGAGCCATTCGTTGTTGCCTATTGCGATTTCTCCGTTTGTGCCTACATCTATAAGCACCCTTATCTCAGGCCGGTCCGCGATGCGGCATGAGATGATCCCGGAAACAATGTCTCCCCCGACATAACTGGCCACTGCCGGGAGGGTCTCCATGATGCCGTTTGAACTGATATCGATGCTGATCTCCGAGGCGTTTATCTGCGGGAATATCTTGGCTGTCGGCACATAGGGGTCAAGCCTGATGGAGCATGGGGTCAGAGACAGGAGGAGATGGCTCATGGTGGTGTTGCCGGCAGCCACAATGGCTGTAATATCCTCCCTGTTGATCCCCTTCTGTTCGGTAAGTGTTTTAATAAGCCCGTTGATGTTTTCAATTATGGACACATGCAGGGTATTCAATCCGCTGTCTATGTTGCACGCGTATATCATCCTTGATATGACATCAGCTCCATAATGGGCCTGGAGATTGTGGCTCCCTGCCACACCTACGACAACCCCGGATTTCATATTCACCAACTGGGCAACAACGGTGGTGGTCCCCACGTCAATGGCCAATCCGTAGTTGTGGTCGCTTTTGTCACCCGGCTCTATCTGCAGGATCCGCCAGATGCTGCAACTCCTGGCTATGGTGGCGGTAACCTTCCAGCCGCTGATTCGGAGCGTCTCAGCGAGGCCCCTGAGACATTTAAAGGATGCCTCGAAGTTCTGATAATCGGTTTTCTTCCTCAATCCCCTTATTACCCTGTCGATATCGCTGACATTGTCGGTCTGGGACGGCTCATCGAGCACAAGATAGATCTTTTGAGACAGGGGTTCAAAAAATGACAGCGGGTCCCTCGGCACCTTGGGCACGGAGAGCTTTTCAGGCTGGCTGTAGGTCATGATGGGTTCATCCATCAGGATCTGTTCGTCCTCCAGGCGGCCCTCAGGAGGCACGATTACCTCCATGTCCATATGGATTTTAGTCTGGCACGCGAGGACATAGCCTTCTTTAACCTCATCCTTTGTAAGATAGTTTATGGATTCCATGTCCGCGTGCGCCTTTCCGTCGGGTACCTGGACCTTGCACTTGCCGCAAGCCCCGTTTCCTCCACACAGGCTGTTGATGGAGACGCCGGCCTTTTCAGCCGCGTCCAAAATTGTGGAGCCTGACTCAAGCTCAACCTCTTTATTGTCAGGTAAAAATCTTATTTTATGAGCAGTCATTTTTATCCTCTCATTAACAAAAGCATGTCCTTATGGGAATAAAGTGCCAAAGCAGGTGTTGAAATCGTCAATGAACGGATTATCCGATCTTTTTAATTTCTTTTCAAGCATGTTCTTATATGCAATCGGTACGGGGCGCAAAAAAATTTTGCTTTTTTGTGAAATATTCGCCCAAATGTTGTGTATGAGGCGCCGGTGAAAAATTGTTACCGGGGAGGAAGGAGAGGGAGCAAGCTTGCATAAAACCTCATTAAAGCTTCATGTCGGATCAAGCCGGCCACAGCAGCGGCAAGCAGCCTGGCTGTCGTGGGGCTGATGATAGTTTCCCTATAGATTTTCGAGATGTTTCATGATACAATCCCGTATTAATATCCGAATTTAGGCACTATAAAATCTCTTTCCCGGACTGAATTGATCAGGCACTTCATGAAATATGATGAGATCTTTCCTGCATTCGGGCTGTTTCAAGTATGTCTCGGATAATTGTCATTGTCACTTTCCAGAAATCTCTAATTAACTTCTAACCATATAAAATTAATAGGCTTTTAATTTTAGTTTCAGCATTTTTACTATCGGCAAGCATCTTTATATTCTATTAAACCGAAAGGTTTTATTCATTGCTCAATGTTAAAATAACCGGATTTAATGGATGCTGCTCAAGGCACGCAGATAAAAAAAATACAATAAAGGAATAATTAAGAGTCTTGATCTTGCAAGAGAGATGCTTACTCTTTCGGATAAGGGAGATGCATTAAGAGAAGATGCAGGATGCGGCATATAAGATCAGACAACTGGCTGAAGCTGCAAAGGACGCCCATATCAAGAAGGGGTGGTGGAAATAAAAAAGAGTTAACAGAAAAAAATTAATAAGGAGGCAAATTATGGGAAAATTGAAAGGGACAAAGACAGAACAGAATCTATTGAAGGCATTTGCAGGGGAATCACAGGCGAGAAACCGTTATACCTATTTCGCCAGCCAGGCGAAAAAAGACGGTTATGAACAGATGGCGTATATATTTGAGGAGACTGCCAATCAGGAAAAGGAGCATGCCAAAAGGCTTTTTAAGTTCCTTGAGGGCGGAGAGCTAGAGATTACAGCGGCATTTCCCGCAGGGGTAATAGGCAGCACCCTTGAAAACCTGAAGGCATCGGCTGCCGGGGAGAAGTATGAATATACAGAGATGTATCCGGGTTTCGCAAAAATTGCCGAAGAGGAGGGATTCAGCGAGATTGCAGAGGTCTTCAGGAATATCGCCGTCGCCGAGAAGCAGCATGAAAAGAGATATAACGACCTTGCTGCGAATATCCAGGCTGGGCGCGTTTTTAAAAGAGAGAAGGAGACTGTATGGAGATGCCGCAACTGCGGTTACATTCACAGGGGGACTGAAGCGCCTGATGAGTGCCCTGCCTGCGCTCATCCTAAGGCCTATTTTGAGCTTTTAGGTGAAAATTATTAATCTTTTAGACAAGGAGGCGGCAGGATGGATGAAAGGAATTACTTTAAATGGCATTTAATGCAATTAAATCAGAAGAAAAAGGAGATTGCACATGGCAGAAAAATTAGAGATATATAAATGTGAGATTTGTGGTAATATCGTCGAAGTCCTTCATGGAGGGAAGGGAGAGCTCGTGTGCTGCGGCCAGCCCATGAAGCAGTTCAAGGAAAATACGGTTGACGCATCCAAGGAAAAACACGTCCCGGTCGTTGAAAATGTGGAGGGCGGCTTCAAGGTCAAGGTGGGAGGCGTTCCCCACCCGATGGAAGAGAAACATTACATAGAGTGGATAGAACTGATAGCCGATGGGAAGGCATATCGTCAGTTTCTTAAACCTGGGGAGGCTCCGGAGGCCTTTTTCAAGATCGATGCAGTCAATGTGACCGCCAGGGAATACTGCAATGTCCATGGCCTTTGGAAGAGTTAAGCCTTATTTCAAAAAAACTTAAAATTTTCAGACGGGAGCCCTGAAGGCTCCCTTTAACTGAACCTCATCGAGGGATAACATGGGAAAGGTCCTTGTAGTATATGCAACAAGGGGCGGGGAGACAAAGGCCATTGCCTCCCTCATAGCGGAAGGCATAAGGTTCACCGGGGCCGAGGCAAAATGCGTCAACATTACCGAGATTAAAAAAGAGGCGGACCTGGAGGGGTATGAAGGCTATGTCTTCGGCTCAGCCACCTATCACGGCGAAATGATGCAGGCCATGAAGACGATGCTATTCCTGGCGGAAAAGGTGGATCTTGAAGGAAAGGCCGGCGGTTCATTCGGGGCCTATGGATGGAGCGGAGAGGCCCCGGGCCGGATCTATGACACGATGAAAAATATTTTCAAGATGAATATGGCAAACGACCCGCTAATGCTTAAATCAGCCTCGCTGGGAGGCGGAATCAAGATGGCCCAGGATTATGGCAGAAAAATAGGAGAAAAATTATGAGCACACCAAAACACTGTCCCGGCTTCAACGAGTTAAAAAATCTGAAGTCATTTATCTGCAAGTGCCCGAACTGCGGAAGAGAAAAAGAGATCTTTTCAGACGAATTCAACAGAACCCATACATGCAAGGGGTGCGGCAGGGAAATAGACTTCGGCCAGTGCAAAGTGGAGGCGGAGGCATAGCCTTTTCGGCCGGGAAGCGGCCTTATTATTCCGAATTGTGATTCTATGATGCGATGCTGCCAGGGGCAGGAGACTCAGCTTATGGTGAAATCTATAAAAAAATTTGAATACGATATAACAAAACATCCTTCAGGTGAATTTCAGAAACTTGCCTATTTCTGCACGGCCGAGGGCGAATGCAGGGTGGATCAGCTGCCGGCTGATCAGACAGGCATATTAAAGGATATCCTTAACGAAAAGGGCGCCCTTGGCTGGGAGCTTGTACAGCTGTCATTCGGCAAGGACGGGCTGCTTGCCTTCTGGAAAAGGGAGATCAGTGCAACCTGATACAGGAATGAATATTAAAGAACAGGGGACCTATAGCATGGAAAAGGAAAAAGAGGCAAAAGATAAACCGGCCATTAATATAAGGGATGTTACTATCTGCGACGCCACAGCCCAGATGCTGGCCAAGGCGGAAAGGGATGGAGTAGAGACGGCCTTTCATCGCGCGGCCGCAATGAAGCCATGCCCCATTGGTGCGGATTCGGCCTGCTGCAAGCACTGCTCCATGGGCCCATGCAGGCTGGTTTCAAAGGACCCCTATGGCAAGGTGGGCGTCTGCGGGGCCACTATAGATACGATACAGGCAAGAAATTTTGCCAGGATGGTGGCGTCCGGAGCGGCGGCGCATACGGACCACGGAATGAGCATGCTGGATGTCTTCCGGGAAGTGGTGAACGAGAATATAAAGGACTACAGCATCAAGGATATCTTTAAGCTTGAGGAAACGGCAAGATCCATAGGTATAGAGGTGGAAGGCAGAGATTCAAAGGATATCGCTATTGATCTCTATAAGGAGCTTGAGCGCACCTATGTCCAGGTTGAAGGGGAGATCCCTTTTGCCAAGAGGGTGCCCCAGGAGACGCTTGAGACTTGGAGAAAACATGGGGTAGTGCCCAGGGGCGCCATGCGCGAGATCATGGATCTGATGCATAGAACCCACATCGGCGTGGATCAGGATTACGAGAATATCCTTAACCAGTGCACAAGGACCGCCATTGCGGACGGCTGGGGTGGCTCCATGGTCGCAACCGAGCTCTCCGACATAATCTTCGGGACCCCGACCCCGGTTAAAGCCGAGGTAAACATGGGATGCCTCAAGGCGGACGAGGTCAATGTAATTATACACGGACATGAACCTAACCTCTTCGAGTCTATCCTTGAGTCCGTCAATGATCCGACCCTGATACAGGCTGCAAAGGACGCCGGGGCAAAAGGAATAAACCTTGTAGGCATGTGCTGTTCAGGCGCGGAGATGCTTTCCCGTCACGGGATACCGCACGCAGGCAATTTCATGTCCACCGAAGCCGTTATGGTTACAGGAGCAGTTGACGCGATGGGGGTTGATGTCCAGTGCATCAAGCAGGGACTTGCAAGGGTTGCCGAGTGTTACGGGACAAAGCTTTTTACCACAAACCCGAGATGCCGTATAGAGGGGGTTGAGCACATAGAATTCCATGAACACACGCCCAGGGAGTGTACGGACAGCATTGTTGAAAAGGCCATCATCCGGTTCAAGAACCGCAGCCTCCCAATAGAAATCCCGAAGATTAAAAACGCCGGGGTCTTTGGATTCTCCCATGAGTATATCAACTATATGCTCGGCGGGACCTTCAGGGCGTCCTATACCCCCTTGAATGACAATATAATCAACGGAAGGATAAGGGGTGTGGCAGGGGTTGTGGGCTGCACCAATCCCAGGGTAAAGCAGGACTGGGTCCATGTGGAGCTTGTAAAAGAGCTGATTAGGAACGATGTCCTGGTGGTTCAAACAGGCTGTTCCCAGATAGCCCTTGCAAAGGCTGGGCTCTGCACGCCTGAAGCCGCCCATCTTGCAGGGCCCGGCTTGAGAGAGGTATGTGAGACTGTAGGGATGCCTCCGGTTTTAGGCTTGGGATCATGTGTCGACAACAGCAGGATATTGATCGCATGCGCTGAGATGGTGCGGGCAGGAGGACTGGGCAAGAGCATAGCTGATCTTCCCGTTGCAGGGGCCGCGCCGGAATGGATGAGTGAAAAGGCGGTGTCAATAGGCCATTATTTTGTAGCATCCGGGGTCTACACTGTCTTCGGCGTAACCTTTCCGATTATAAAGGAGACAAAATTCTATAAGCTCCTTACGGAGGGGCTGGAAAACATGGGATTCGGCAAATGGGGATTTGCCGTTGATCCCCAGGAGATTGCCCGCATGATGATCGACCATATCGATAAAAAACGGAAGGCCCTGGGCATTGACAAGGCCAGGGAGAGGGTGCTCATGGATATGGCCGACAGGCAGAAACTCGAAGCGGTCTAGGGATTATTTTTGATAATTACATAAAACATACTTTAATCTGAAAATGCACAAGGAGGACAAGACTATGAGCAAATATGAATGCACTGTATGCGGATATGTTTATAATCCTGAGGAAGGCGACCCTGACAATGGGATAGATCCGGGGACCGCATTCGAAGATCTTCCGGATTCCTGGGTGTGCCCGGTATGCGGGGCCACCAAGGACCAGTTTGAAAAGGTCTGATCAGCTTATGCCGAGCCGTTTTGCCCGAAAAGAGATGCTGTCGCGAGAAATGAAAGGATAGGTCATGAAACCTGTAGAGATCGCAAAGGGGATTTACTGGGTCGGGGTTGTTGACTGGAATATCAGGGATTTTCACGGCTATTCCACCCACCTGGGCTCCACCTACAATGCCTTCCTGATAATGGATGAGAAGATTACCCTGGTTGATACGGTAAAAAAGGAGTTCACGGATAAGCTGCTGGAAAATATAGGCCAGATTGTTGATCCTGAAAAGATAGACTATGTCATAAGCAACCACACGGAGATGGATCACTCGGGAGGCCTCCCCTGGGTAATGAAACGGATAGGAGAGGACAAGCCGGTCTTCTGCTCCAAGATGGGGCATAAAAATCTCTCCATGCATTTTAACCAGAAGTTCAATTACAATCCGGTCGAGGACGGCGGTAAACTGAGCCTTGGAAAAAGGAACCTGTCATTCCTTGAGACCAGGATGCTCCACTGGCCGGACAGTATGTTTACCTATGTCAATGAAGACAGGATTCTTTTCTCCAGCGATGCCTTCGGACAGCACTACGCATCGGCCGAACGGTTCGATGATCAGCTTAAGGAAAACATACTTCCCCACGCTAAAAAGTATTTTGCAAATATCCTGCTTCTTTATTCCCCCCTGATCCTGAAGCTTGTTGAGAGGCTGAGCGCCATGAATCTCGCGCCGGCCATGATATGCCCTGATCATGGGATCATTTTCAGAGAAGATCCTGCAAAGATAGTAAATGCCTATGTGGAATGGAGCAGACAGGCGCCTAAACGAAAGGCGGTTGTTGTATATGACTCCATGTGGCACAGCACTGAGAAGATGGCCTACGCCATAGTTGACTCCCTTGCCCAGGCAGGTGTTGAGGTGGTGCCCATGCACCTTCGGAAATGGGACAGGAGCGATATAATCACAGAGGTGATCGACGCAGGCGCCGTAATTATCGGCTCACCCACATTGAACAATGGTCTTTTCCCGACCCTGAGCGATTTTCTGACCTACATGAAAGGACTTAAGCCCAGGAGCAAGATAGCCGCGGCCTTCGGGTCCTACGGGTGGAGCGGCGAGGCGGTGGGCCTTATAAATCAGGCCTTTGAAGAGATGAAATTCAATGTCCTGTTCCCGGGATTAAAGCTTCAATATGTTCCGGATACTGAAGGAATAAATGCATGCCGGGATCTTGCTGAAAAGATAGCGCAAAAACTGCCTGGCAAAGATTAGCTGCGTGTCAATGAAATGCACGAATTATTAATACGGTGAGCTACATTTTTGGCTGTAAAAAATAAAGAACGTAAATGCCCGGACTGCGAGTACTGTCAGGTGTGCAGTAAAAGCCGCTGCCGTGCCTGCAAAAGCGGCAGAAAGATGGAAAGTCATCCGGGGCTTGCCAGGTGTTTCACATATGAAGAATATCAGGAATGGAAGATAAAGAAAGATCGTGCTGAAAGTTTAGTCAGACAACATGTCCGGAACTCTTGATCTATATGCTAGAACTTTCAAGGAATGAGCGAATGCACAGAAGCCCAATTCTCAAGGTTTTACTGTTTGCATCCCTGACAGTTTTGATCTCTAACTCTTTATCTCATGGGGATCAGCCACCTATAAGCGACGACACGCAGGCCTGCATTGAATGTCACTTATCCGTTAATCCCGGGATTGTGGGTGACTGGCAAAAAAGCTCTCATTCATCAATAACACCTTCAAAGGCCATTAAAAAGGATGGTCTTGAAAGACTTGTCTCAAGCCGGGAGCTCCCTGAAGACACAGAAGAATATGTAGTCGGCTGCGCAGAGTGCCACATGCTGAATCCTGACGTTCATAAAGATACCTTTGAACATAACGGGTATCGTATCCATACGGTAGTCACCCCTGCTGACTGCTCCGTCTGCCACAGCGATGAGGTCCGGCAGTACGGCGATAACCTCATGGCCCATGCCTACGGCAACCTTCAGGGCAACAGCCTTTACCGGTCTCTGGTGGATTCCATAAACGGCAGGATGTCGTTTGAAGACATGAAGCTCAGATCAATGAAGTCTGAAGCCGATACCGATGCGGACTCATGTCTGTCCTGCCATGGGACTGAGGTCAAGGTAAAAGAGACTCGCACTATAGAGACGGAATACGGGGAGATGACACTGCCCGTCCTCTCCGGATGGCCCAATGACGGGGTCGGCAGGATTAATCCGGACGGGACAATGGGCTCATGCACCGCCTGTCACACGCGCCACCAGTTCAGCATAGAGACGGCCAGAAAGCCCGCCACATGTTCTTCGTGCCACAAGGGCCCGGATGTCCCCGCCTACGGCGTCTATTCGGTCAGCAAGCACGGCAATATCTACAGATCCATGGAAGGGGAGTGGAATTTCAAAAATGTGCCCTGGACCGCAGGAAGGGATTTTACGGCGCCGACCTGCGCGGCCTGCCATGTCAGCCTGATAGTGTCCGAGGATGGCAGGGTCATAAGCGAGCGCACCCACAGCATGGGAAACCGGCTCGCCATAAGGATATTCGGTCTTGTCTACGCCCATTCGCACCCCAGGTCTCCCGATACTACTATAATAAAAAACAAGGCAGGGCTCCCCCTTCCCACCGAGCTTACCGGAGAAGAGACCGGGAATTTTCTAATCAGCGGGGCTGAAAAAGACAAAAGACTGGCTGAGATGAAAAAGGTCTGTCTCTCTTGCCACAGCCGGGGGTGGGTTGACGGACACTTTGACCGGTTTAACAGCACGGTCAGGAGCGCCAATGACATGACCCTGGCTGCTACGAAGATATTAATCTCGGCATGGGAGAAGGGCCTGGCCAAAGGGCCTGACCGTAATGACAGCCCCTTTAACGAGGCGATAGAGAAAAAATGGATAGAGCAGTGGCTCTTTTATGCCAACTCCACCAGGTTTGCCTCGGCCATGGGCGGTGCGGATTATGGGGTTTTTAGCAACGGCCGATATTATATGTCGAAGAACATAACAGAGATGTTTGAATGGATGGAACTGAGACAGAAGAGTGAAAAATAAACATTAATTCTTTTAAAAGGAGGATTTATTAATGCCCCAGCAGGAAAAGGTGAAGCTCTATACCCTGAGCACGTGCAGCCATTGCAAGGCAACTAAAAAATTTCTGGATGAGTGCAGGATAGATTATTCATTTACAGATGTGGATCTTCTCTCTGGAGATGAGAGGAAG
>JBFYXR010000183.1:0-3770 GCA_041310455.1 Desulfobacteraceae bacterium
GACGGCTCAAAAAGGACGCTGGGTATTATGCTCCACGGTGAGTATGAGTTCAACACCGACAAAAAGGAGATCATGGAGATCATGAAGGGGGAGCTGGATGTAATGCTTCCCGGGGCGAGCAAGTGGAAACCGATCAGGGGCGGGGAGAGCTTTGATGTGCCGGAAAAATCCAGCTTCAAGCTGAAGATAAAATCATTGACTGACTACTGCTGCTCGTTTGTTGATTAGGTATGAAATTATGAGATCATAGCTATGTCTCGACCGCAGAGGGTTTATAATCGATATTTTCTGGATACTGCGGTTAATCCTTCGACCTGCTCAGGACCATGAGGTTGTCGAATGGGCCGCAGGATGACCCTAAAAAGTTATTTATTATTTTGAATATGAGATGCAATAAATTGCCCTATGTATTGAATTACCTGTTTCTTGCGAAGCCCAGGTTTATTACACCGCCGCTTACGGCGCCAATTGCCAACTTTCT
Organism: Desulfobacteraceae bacterium; assembly: GCA_041310455.1. GTDB lineage: Bacteria > Desulfobacterota > DSM-4660 > Desulfatiglandales > HGW-15 > JAFGIC01. The sequence continues at coordinate 482 of JBFYXR010000183.1, forward strand.
TAAAGGAGGACAGGGTGGATTTTAATACTTTTTATGAGACCCCACCTTGGTCCTCCCCTAAAAGGGGACGAAAAATTTAATCCCAAAGGAAGGTCTGCCTTATCATTTGTATCTTCTTTGGAGTCACATCATTAATTAATCCATGGAGGTCCTATGGCCCGGTTTATCAAAATATCTTTATTGATGGTGTTTTTTATTGTTCTGGGTTTTTCTTTTTATTGCGCTCTCGCATCAGCCGAATCCTCCGGTGGAGGACAGCCGCTTGAGATCCTGAGCATTACGCCGAGCGGCGATGATGTGCCGGCAGGTCGTCAGATCGTATTCCAGTTCAACCGTGCTGTCGTGCCTGTGGGCCGCATGGACCGCAAGTCCTCTGAGATACCCATCTCCATAAAGCCTGAGGTCAAGGGGCAGTGGCGATGGCTGAATACCTCCACACTGGCATGCATGCTGGATGAAAAGTCGGCGCTTGCCCCTGCAACACGATATGAGATCCTGGTAAGTCCCGGCATCAAGGCGGAAGACGGGGCGATCCTGAAGGAGTCCGTAAGACACAGCTTTATCACGGAGCGTCCCGAGGTGGTTTATACGTGGTTCCGGACCTGGAAGGCGCCGGGCATGCCGGTAATTCGTATGACCTTTAATCAGCCCGTTTCACAGGACTCTGTTGAAAGGCACATATTTATTAAATCCGGCGGACAGAAAGAGGGCCGGATCAAAGTGGCCGCAGGCCCTGATCCGGATGATAAAGAGACCCCGATAATACTGCCCCTGCCGGGTGAGAATCTTGCACTGGTTACAATCCCTCCTGACACGGCCTCATCTCCGGAACGGTCATCCCTTGGAAACTTCGCAAGATTACTTGCCGAGTCCCTCGGCAAGGTAAATGCCTATGGCGCACCAGCCGCCAGGGAGGAGCAGAAGGAACAAACCTCCGATACGAAAACAGCTGATACCGAGGCCAGGCGGGTATGGCTCATCTCTCCGGAAACGGAACTTCCCGGCGATGCCTCAATGGAACTCGGGGTGGAGCCGGGCCTGTTGTCAGCCCTCGGCCCTGAGAAAGGCGTGGAGAGACGAAATCTTGCGGCCTTTGACACGTTCCCCGAATTCGTCTTCAAGGGCATTGAATGCACCGATAACAAAGGCAAGGCTATCTTCATCGAGCCAGGCAAGGCCTCCGGCGAACCGTGTCTCTGTAATCCTCTGAGATCCGTGGGCCTTGTCTTTTCATCGCCCGTCATAAATTCCGAGGTGAGGAAAAACGTAAAATTCAATCCTGGTATTTCCGGCGGAGGAACGGGATATGATCCGTGGGAGGACCAGGGCGATTATTCCAGCCTGAGATCTCCGCATAACCGCGGCCAGAAATACCATGTGTGGCTGCCCGGAATCCTGAAGGCTAATCAGGTGTACCAGGTAAAGAGCGGTTCCGGGCTGCGTGATGAGTTCGGGCGGACACTGAAAATCCCCGTCGACATAAAATTTGCCACGGATCACCGGCTGCCTGATTTTAACCTGTTGAATCCCATATCGGTCCTGGAGAAATATGTGGATACCGACATGCCGGTTGTTGTAACTAACCTTGATAAAATGACCCTGACCTATGACAGGCTTACGGCAAAAGGCAGGTCGGATTCATTAAAGCAGGAGCTTGCAATGCCGGGGGTCAGGGACCTTGGTGTGAAGATCCCAATGCAGGTCCGAAAGATGCTTGACGGGCAGTCCGGCGTAGTCCGGGGGACCGTTGCTTCCTCCCCTGACGTATCAAAATATTCCAATGCAAAGTCATTTTTTGCCGAGGTTACACCCTTCCAGGTGCATGCAAAGATCGGCCATTTCAACACCATGGTATGGGTTACCGACCTTCAGACGGGCAAACCGGTTGAAGGGGCAAAGGTCAGGATCTACAAGGATACCTATAGAGGCCTTTTACAGCGGCCTGTAATTCTCACGGAGGGCGTTACCGATTCAGAGGGCATTGCGAGGCTGGCAGGGTCGGATAAAATCGATCCGAACCTGAACTTTGCCTATGTGTATGAAGACACCCAACCTCTGCTCTTCGCGCGTGTTGAAAAGGGGGATGACCTTGCCCTGTTGCCCCTGGATGATGAATTCCGCGTCAATACATATCAGGCATCGAAATATACGGTCTGGTCCTCAAAGGAGAAAAAGTATGGGCATATCCATGCATGGGGCACAACAGCCCAGGGCGTTTACAGGGCGGGGGGCACGATTCAGTATAAGATATACGTACGCGACCAGGACAACGAGAGGTTTGTCCCTGCGCCTAAAGAAGGCTACAGCCTGAAGGTCGTTGACCCCATGGGCAAGACAGTGCATGAGGAAAAAGATATTACCCTTTCGGAATTCGGGGCGTGTGAAGATGAATTCACTATCCCCAAGACAGGGGCGGTGGGATGGTATCAGTTTTACCTCTCCATGCCTTCTTTGGACCTGTCCTGGGAGCCCATGAGGGTCCTGGTCAGCGACTTCACGCCGTCTCCGTTTAAAGTCACAACGGATATCAACGGACAGAACTTCCAGCCCGGCGACAAAATGGAGGTCACGACGCAGGCAAGGCTGCACGGCGGAGGGCCTTATGCGGATGCATCAACCAGGGTAACCGTAACTCTGAAAAGCATGATATTCAGCTCCGATGATCCGTCAGCACGGGGCTTCACATTTGACAGCTATGCCCCTGATACACCCTCGGAGCAGATGCTGCATCAGGGAGATTCAAATGTTGATGATAAGGGTGATCTTGTCACCAGGTTTACGCTTCCTGAAAGCCGAATACTCTACGGCAGGCTGGAGACCGAGAGCGCGGTGCGGGATGACCGGGGAAAATATATCGCCGGGAGCGCATCCGCGCACTATGCAGCCAGGGACATGTTCGTGGGCCTGAGATCCGGCTCATGGGTCCTTGAAAAGGACAAGCCCGGCACAATAGATGTGCTTGTAGTGGACGCAAAAGGCAGCTCTGTAGAGGGTATTCCCGTTACCATAAAGGTGGAGCGAAGGGAGACAACCGCTGCCAGGGTGAAGGGGGCGGGGAATGCCTACCTGACCCAGTTCACCCATCAATGGGTAGAGGCGGAAAACAGTATTATTGAATCCGCCGGCCAGCCTGTCAGTTTTTCATTCACGCCCGGGTGGTCAGGCTCCTACAGGATAACTGCCGCAGTAAAGGACTCTAAAAACAGGGAGCACAGCACACAGATCTCTCAGTGGGTCATCGGCGGCGGATCGGTCATATGGGAAGAGAATGAAAACAACAGCCTCGAGA
>JBFYXR010000184.1:0-5420 GCA_041310455.1 Desulfobacteraceae bacterium
TCCTGTTCCCCTTTTATGCAGACGAGTGGACAACCATGGTCGTCCGCATCAGGGACCGGGAAAACCTTCTGAAGCCCCACAGGAGGCACCTTTACCAGCTGCTGGCCAATGAGATGGGGATTGCGCACTGGAAGGTCTCAGCCGGGTATGGCATATTGCAGGTTGTTGTCGGCGCATGTGTTTTATCGGCCATGCCCTGGGGGCATCCTGGCGTCTGGACCGTTCTGGTCATTTTCTTCAGCATGTTTGTTGGGATCAATTATATTGTAAGGACAAGGCTGGTAAAAAACCGGGAGAGCAGGTGATATCGGCATCAGCCGGTATAAGGCTGTTTTTAATTTGTAATATATCGAAAAAAAATGTACTCTGACCCGCAGAAAAACCCCTTCACTGGAGGATGTTGTGATCAAACTATTTGGAAAACTCGCATGCGCTAACATATTAATTGCATTCGGTATATTTATTTCATGCCCCATTTCCTTTGCCCAACAGGCAGCACAGACAGCAGCCCGGTCATCCGCGAGCCAGGGAGCGGGGACAGGACTATCGGTTATTCCCTTATCATCCCCTGCTTCGACACCCTCCTCCGAGATACAGCAGACAACTTCTGAGACACAGGAGACTAATTCTGAAACACAGCAAACAACCTTGGAGTCACCGGGGGAAGAAACACCTGCCGCTATGGCTACGGCGCCCGGGGCAACCTCCTCTGTAATGGAAAACTATGTAGCCGCTTTTGCCGTTTCCGGGGTTGCACAGTTCGGCTATGACCTTTTTGCAAGATCCGCTGCCGCCTTTGCCCCGTCCGGCAGCGTACCGGTGGGCCCCGACTATGTTATAGGCCCGGGCGACCAAATAAGGATTAACGTCTGGGGCAAGGTCGAAGGCACCTGGAGCCCTGTGGTAGACATTAATGGAAACATATCCCTGCCCAAAATAGGCGTTGTAGGCGTGACAGGTTTGACATTCAAACAGCTCCAGGACTTTATAAATAAGGAGTTCTCCCAGTATTACTCCGGCTTTGAGATGAACGTGAGCATGGGGGCATTAAGGACCATCCGGATTTATCTGATAGGAAATGTAAAGGCCCCGGGCGCCTATACCATCTCTTCCCTCTCAACGCTTATAAACGGGCTCTTCGAAACCGGAGGCCCTTCAAAGACCGGCACCATGCGGGATATTCAGGTCAAGAGAAATGGAAACACCATCCTGCATTTCGACATGTACGACTTTCTTCTTAAGGGAGACAAGACCAACGACATACGGCTGATGCCGGAAGACATCATATACATTCCGCCTATAGGCGACCATGTTGCCATAGCAGGCAGCATCAAAAATCCTGCCATATATGAAATGAAAGGAGACATGACCGCCCTCGACCTGATCAAAATGGCCGGCGGATTCAACGAGCTGGTCTTCAACGCCAGACTCCAGGTGTCGCGCATTGTTGACAATGCCCGAACCATAGTCTTCGAATCGGATGTCCCCCATGCAGATGAAATCAAACTACAGGGAGGCGATATCGTCAATACCTACACCGTTCTCTCAGGCAGAGAAACCGTAAAAATTACAGGGGCAGTTGCCAGAGGAGGAGAATATGGATTCAGCCCGGGCATGACAATTAAGGACCTTGTCTCCCTTTCCGGCGGACTCATATATTATGCATATGATGAAACCGCGGAACTCACAAGGGTGACTGTCACCAACAAAGGACCGGTGACGGATAAGATAACGGTAAAACTCAGGGATGCCCTTAACGGAAATGCAGAAAGCAATTTGACTCTTGCTGCAAATGATTACCTCTTCATTCGTAATGTCCCGGACTGGAGGTTGTACAGGACGGTGAGCATCACAGGCGAGGTCAGGTTTCCCGGTACGTATACGATCGAGAAGGGAGAGCTGCTCTCTGCGCTTATCGAGCGCGCAGGCGGTTTCACCGGCGATGCCTATCTGAACGGGGCCGTGTTCACAAGGGAAAGCGCGCGGGACCGGCAGCAGGAGACAATCGATCAGATGACCGACCGCCTTGAGATGGAGCTTATGGGGACCGGGGTAGCGGAGATCTCCACCGCCCTGTCTGCCGAAGACGCGGCAACCCAGAAGATTGAGATAGAGCAGAAGCGCAGGTTTATCGAGGCCATGAAGGCAGTGAAGGCAAAGGGCAGGGTCGTTGTCAGCCTCCTTCCTCCGGACAGGCTGAAGGGGACCCCATACGACATCACCCTTGAAGAGGGAGACTCCATACACATCCCGGAAGACCCAAGGATGGTTTACACTGTGGGCTCTCTGTATAACCAGTCCGCGTTTATTTATGACAAAGGCAAAGATGTCTCCGACTACATAGACATGTCGGGCGGCTATACGGATAACGCCGACAAAAGGAAGGTTTATTTAATTAAGGCAAACGGGGCGGCCGGCAGAACAGACAGCATGCTGGAGTCGGGAGACACCATAATAGTCCCGGAAAAGCTTGAGCGGTCCAGGTGGCTGAAGGAGACAAAGGACATCACCCAGATACTGTACCAGATAGCGGTTACGGCAGGGGTGCTGATTGTGGCCTTTTAGCGTGAAGGACACTCAGCCAGGATGCTGGGGGGCTGGGATGCTGGAAGGCTAGGAGGCAGAGGTTAAGAAGATGAGAGGTTGAGACGAGGAGAAGAAAGAAGACAGAAGGCGGGAGAGCGGGAGAGGATCAGAGGTTGAGAAGTTGAGATGATAAGAAGTTAAGAGAATAGAGAAGAGAGGAAAGCGGTTTAGAAAGGCAGAAGAAGACAAGCTTCCTTGACAACCGGGACATGATGTGTATAATTATGTGTATAAGGAGGTGTCAAAATGAGGACAAATATTGTGCTTGAAGACAGTCTGGTAAAAGAGGCATTAAAGTGCAGCGGGGCAAAAACCAAGAAAGAGCTTGTTCATCAGGCGTTAGAGGAGTTTGTTAAAAACCGTAGCCGCCTTAATCTTCAGGATCTGGCAGGAAAGATCGAATTCGCGGAAGGGTATGACCATAAATCCATGCGTATGGGGAAAAGCAGATGATTCTGGTTGACACGTCAGTCTTAATTGACTTTTTTAAAGGAAGGAAAAACAATTCATGCCAGAAATTCGAGTTGATTTTAAATAAAGGTCTGCCGTTTGGCATAAACTCCTTTATATTTCAAGAGCTTCTTCAGGGGGCCAAGACAGATAAGGAATATAGAATGTTAAAAAAATACCTGGAGACGCAACGCTTTTATCACCTGAATGATCCGATTAATTCATTTGCCGCTGCAGCACGAATTTATTTTGATTGCCAAAAGAAAGGCATTACAATTCGCAGTACCATTGATTGCCTTATCGCCCAGACTGCTCTGGAGTATGATTTATTGCTTCTTCATAACGATAATGATTTTAATGCCATGACGGCCGTTATACATCTCAAAATTTATTAGAAAATACGAAACCTTTGCACCTTCCTGCAAAAACAGGGAGTGTTTTTAATATATTCTGGACCGCGGAATATTTACATCTCCTGTGTTGACAAATGAGGTCACATGAAACATAATGTGTCCACATAGAAAAGAACAGGAGAGCAGCATTATGGAAACAGTCGGGATAAGAGAATTAAAGGAAAACCTGGGCCGTTACATGAACAGGGTGCGCACCGGTGAGAAGATTACAATTACCGATCGAAAAAAGGCGATAGCCGTTTTAATACCAATCGAAAAAAAAGACGGGGAAGAAAAGATATACAGACTGATACAGCAAGGCATTGCATCGTGGAGCGGCGGCAGGAAGCCGAAGGGCATGGCGGTGCGGGCTGATTCCAGGGGGAAGAGCGTGTCTTCGGCGGTGATTGAGGATAGAAGATAGAATGTTTGTATATCTTGATACAAGCAGTCTCGTAAAATTATATGTGGAAGAAGGCGGATCCTTTAAAGTTGAAACATTGGTCGAATCAGCGGAATTTACAGCCACCTCGATTGTTGCCTATGCCGAGGCAAGAGCGGCCTTTTCGCGAAGATTTCGGGAAAAGGCATTCACTCAAAAGGAATATAACCTTATAAGAAAGTCTTTTGATAAGGACTGGGGCAGTTATCTCATCCTGAATGTCACGGGAGAAACGATCAGGCTGGCAGGCAATCTCGCGGAGAAACATGGATTAAGGGGTTTTGATTCAATTCATCTGGCCTCAGCCGTTATACTGCGAAGGGAATTATTCCTGCCTGTAACGTTTTCCTGCTTTGATGAAAATCTTCAGAAGGCCTCTGAGCGTGAAGGACTTGACCAGGGTTAGCGCTGCAGGATGAAGACGGACCATTGAATGAAACGAAAAGATCTTTTTAAAGTGTTACCTAACCCGTGATATCGTCATTCCTGCGAAGGCAGGAATCCAGTGCTTTTAATTGGCCGTGAATTCCGGTTTTGGACGGTATGGCCAGGGTGTTAGGTTCATCCGGTTTTGAAAAGGTCTTGCTTTATAGCTTTCCAGCCTTCCGGCTTTCAAGCAAATCGGCATAAGCCGATTAAAATTTTTATACAACATGCCGTTGCGGCCGGGTTTCCATAAATTCCCTCTCCCCCTGCGGGGCTGCCGTGCCGTAGCCTTGTGCGAAGGCTGGAGAGGGCTAGGGTGAGGGGGAGGATTTCCAATGAACCGACAAGATCCGGGTAAATTTCAGGATATTTTGTATCCCGTATTTAAGCGGAACAAGGTGATTAAGGCGCTTTTATTCGGCTCTCTGGCTCAAGGGAAAGGCACAAAGCGAAGCGATGTAGATCTTTTAATAGTGATGGACAGTGATAAGCGTTTTTTTTACCGTTATGAAGATTTTTATGAAGTGTACGATATGCTTAAGGGGAACGCCGTTGATATGCTCATCTATACACCGGAAGAGCTGGATAAAATTTCCAGCCGGAGCTTTATAAAAAAAATATTGTCGGAGGGGAAAGTCATTTATGAGCAGTGAAAAAAACAGGCAGGAGTCCAAGCGATGGTTGAGGACCGCTGAAGATGATCTGGACACATCGATCCTGCTGAAGAACAATAGAAAATTTGCTCATTCTTGTTTTCACGCTCAACAAGCCGCTGAAAAAGCCATGAAGTCGCTCTGGTATTTTGAAGATGCTGACCCCTGGGGGCATTCTGTCAAGAAGCTGATAGATGATCTGGAGGAGGTAAATATAGCAGTATATAATATTTTTTCAAAGGCAACCCGTTCCGCTTTACTTCTGGACAGGTTTTATATCCCTACAAGATATCCTAACGGTCTTCCGGATATTACCCCTGATATGGCATTTATTGAAGAGGATTCAGCTGAAAGTATTGACGCGGCATGCATTATCGTAAAGCTGGTGCAAGAATACTTGAATATATAATAAATACTGAGGTAATTTCAAAACTCAAAAAAGCATCAATTGTCATTTCGACAGATCGGAAG
>JBFYXR010000188.1:0-4152 GCA_041310455.1 Desulfobacteraceae bacterium
TTTCCCTTCAGGGCCTCCCTGGCCCGCTGCATCAGGACCTTGTTTTCCGTTCCAATGTTTTCAGCCATTTTATCTCCTTTCTTAAATGTATGTAGATACTAGGGAGTCTGCTTTCTGAGCCTTATGGCGCTGAAAAGCGCTATGAGCCCGAACACGCAGCACAGGATCGCATAAACCATGATAGCGCCAGAAAGGCTTCCAATCATTCTTTTTAAAACCAGTATAAACAGGGGGCTCAGAAACTGCCCGAGGAAGCTTGCCGCCTGCCAGGCCCCTGTCCCCCTGCCCCGCTGTTCAGGCGATATGGTTGCGAGCGCCCAGGTTATCAGCGTTGGCAGGATCATGCCTGCGCCCAAATTAGCTATAACAGCACCGGCTACTGCCGCCTGCCATGTGGACGACAGCGAGATAATAAAAAAGCCGCAACTGAACAAAAAGAAAGCCAATGTAAGCTTCGGCACCGGCCGCCATGGTATCAGGGTGAAAAGGAGCGCCCCTAAAGGGTTGGCAAACATGGCAATGCTGGCCCAACTGCCGATCAGCAGCGGTGAATCCATGCCCCGCTCGGTGAGCACAAAGCTCAGCTGAATAATTGTGACCAGAAAGGCGGTCATTGCAAAGACAGTAATAAGGCAGATGCCGATGAGCTTTCCCCAGTCCCGCATCATGCTGTCCCAGCTGAACGGCTGAGAGGCAGTTCCCTGAGCAGGAGCGGAGGCCGATTCCGACTGATGCCTGACCGCCGGTTCCTTAAGGAACAAGCCGGTTAAAGGTATCAGGAGGAAGGCAAAGAAATAGATCATGTATGCGTTCCTCCAGTTTGCCTCCCCGAGAGTGCCGCCCAGCCATGTGCAGATAATTGCAACAATGGGGGCCGTGCCTGTCTGCAGCGCGAGATAGCGTTCCCTTCGGGTGCCGAGGAAATAGGCGCCGATCAGTGCCGTGCTGCACGTCATGATCGCAGCCTCCGCTATCCCGACAAAGGCGCGCGAGATAACTATCTGCTGAAGGGTCTTCAGCCATAGAGGCGCAATGCCTACTATTCCGTATATAAGGACGGTGGAAAAGAGGAGGCGCTTGTGCCCGAAGCGGTCCGCAAGCATACCTGCGGGAATGGCGAGGATGGCGACAAAAAGCGCCGGAAGTGTTGCTGCCAGTGAAATGAGGACATCCACCGACGGCTGGTCGCTGAAATGTTGCGTCATGCGAGGCAGGATCGGCGACACTACCTGGTTGGCCATTGTTGAAAGCCAGGCGGCTGAAACCAGTATCCAGCCCTGGAATGCCGTACCCGTATAATCTGTCTTTGTTTCCGTTGAACCTGTCACTTTTATCACCTCCCGGAAAATATTGATAATACCCCAAGTTAAGAATCGGAGACCGGAATGCTGATGTGTTTAATAAATTAAGTCCAAATAACAGAGCCAATAACCATGAAAGCCAAGCCATGAGCCTTTAAATCTGAATACATGATAAGGACTGATTTTAAAATATCTTTAATGATGAAAAGGTTGTTTTCAAAAAACAATAAACAAGAAGAAATATAGTGAGAATGAATGATATAGTTTGAAGTGAGATAAAATCATAACCATTAAATATTGTCAAAGGAAAATGATCTGAAACACATGCCCGGAGGCTACCCCCCTGAACTTTCTTGACAGGATGAGCCCTGCTTATATATCTTTATATTATTGTAAAGAACATTTTACGCAGCGCAAAAAAAATACAGCTGAATTTATTTGCCGGAATTTAACCAAGGAGCGCATGATGGCCAGGATGAAAAGAGAATTGAGCTTTGAAAAGCTAAATATAATTGAATTTGCCGGGATGCTCAGGGATGGCATTTTTTTAATCCCCGCGTTTCAGAGGGACTTTATATGGGACATGCAGAACATTATCAACCTATGGGACAGCATATACCGTTTTTATCCTGTCGGGACAATTCTGTACTGGGATACGGAGATACGGCTGAATATCCATCGCAAGCTGGGGGGATATGTAGTAACCGCGGGAAACGTCATGGATAGAGACAATAGGGTTAGGTCGTATATCCTGGACGGACAGCAGCGGGCGACAGCGCTGTTTTTTGCCCTGTTCGGAGGGAAGGGAAAAGCAAAGGACATGAGGGAGTTCGATTATACGTTGTATTTTGACGCCGCCGATGCATCCTTTTTCCCGGCGGATGAGTTAAACCGCCGCTCCCTGGATATCAACCCCGCCTTTCTGATCCGCCTGGGGGATGTCCCGCAGTGGCCTGAGGATTATCACAGGCAGATCAGGTTTGAGAAGGGCTTCAAGAGGAAGATCGGCGCAAATCTCAGACAGTTAGGCAGGGTATTCAATGACTATAAGCTGCCTCTGACCAGGCTCAAAGGTTTTGATATCAAAGGGGTATGCGAGGTATTTGAAAGGATAAACCAGGAGGGCAGGAGGCTGAAAAGCATGGACCTGCTGATCTCGAGGACTTTCCACAACTACAGCGCTCTTGTTGATTGGCTGTGATGGGTTTTTCCTTTTTTAATAATTGTTGATTTAAGATCGGGATAATGCCAGAATTTTATCAATTGTTTAAATAAAAGGGATGTTGCATCAGGGTGACCAATCAGCCTTTTAAAAATAATCGGGGGATCGGATATGAAGGTTGAATTTGTTGAGGTTAAAGGCACGTGGCGGGAGGTGGCTGACGCGGCAAGGACAACTATAGGGATGGAGAAAGGGGAAAAAGACCCGTCTCCGGCATGGAAGAGGAAGATGCTCCTTTCCGAACATTCTCCCATAAGGCAGTTGTCCGTAAAATGGAAATGGAAGAACATAAAATACTGGGTGAGCGTCCATTTTGTGCGCCACAAGATCGGAATAGAACATTTCGTGAGCACCCAGCGGACCGACAGGACAGGCAGGAACCGGGACAGGTCATTTCAGTCGGCGCCTGTAAACCATGAATGCATTGCCGACGCGCAGGCTATAATCAACATTTCGAGGAAGCGCCTCTGCCTGCTGGCATCAAAGGAGACAACTGCTGCATGGAAGGCCTTTTTAAAGGAGCTGAAAAAGAAGGAACCGGAGATTGTAGGAGTATGTGTCCCTGAATGCATCTATCGCGGATTCTGTCCCGAGATCAAGTCATGCAATTATTATCAGACGCCGGCCTTTAAAAAGGAACTGGAGAGGTACAGACAGCACCTGGATTAGACGGCCTAAGGGACTTCTCTCATTTCTTTGCTGATCAAAATCTGAACAGGCTATACTGGAGCCGGCCTTCCTCCTCCTTTTAGCGGGGGAGGTGAGGAGGGGGTCTTGAGACATTTTAAAATATAAAACTTTAAAAGACCCCACCTTAATCCTCCCCTGTGAGGGGAGGAGTCATAAAGCTCAGCCTATTCTTCACAGCCCAAGCAATGCCATTTTCAGACATTCATTGGTTTTTGCGGTTAATGCCGCCATCTCCCTGATATGACACGCGCTCTCCGACTTTCCTTCCTTATCAAGCTGGTCCGCGAAGAGTTCATACTCCTCCTGGTGGTGCTCATTGTGATGCATCCAGTTCATAATCCGTATCTTTGCCTTTTCTATAGAGTCCATTAAATTGTCCTTTTCTTATATATTAAGTTTTAGTTTATATCCGGAGGGGTGCTTCTGGTAAGTAAATTACTTCATCGAATCACTAACTGCATGCTACTGCTAAAACTCATCAGTCCATCACCCGGCCATGAATAAATGACCAATAGCGAATCTTTTTAGGCATGTGACTGCCAAGCATACCGAAAATAATTACGACTGACATCAGCGGTATTTGTAAATCCGGCAGCAAACGAATAAGCCCAAGAAGTCCAATGTGTATGAGCGCCATGACCCCACGGCCTTGATATAACCAATGGGGGCGATGATAAACCTCTGAGGCGATGAGTCCACATCCGGTAACAACAGCAAGATAATACCATGGAATAATTCGTTCATAAGAAACTTCGAAAACTGCCCCGCCGAACAAAATGCCGGTCACGGCAACATGAGCTGTACGAATTACTATATCTAATGCACGGGTGAATGCCGGATGCTTGATTCTTTTCTCTGAAATCGTCATGTTATTGTCAGTTATATTTAATTCTAAAGATTAATTGGCGAAGAATAAAAAACATTTTATCAGAATCATCA
>JBFYXR010000189.1:0-15060 GCA_041310455.1 Desulfobacteraceae bacterium
TAATGCAGGCGAAGCAGCGTCGGACCCATCTCTTTTCTGATACCATCCGTGTATCTGTCAAGGGTCTCCATCCTGTGCCTTAAGGTGTTTTCACGGCCTTTCAGATCTAATATCGACTTACCGCTTAACTCAGCGGTTTTATCAATGAAACCAAGGTGTTTAAGATATTGAGACATGGCAGGGGCATCCTGGTGAAGTGCAGCTCCGAACAGATAAGTGCCTGAATGGGCTGTGATGAAAGGTGCATTCGCAGGCAAATCAGTGATCGATTCCGGGACCTGCCCAAAGACCATTTTCATGAGCCGGGCCTTTTTAAGTGTTTCCGGTTCAACTCCCATCATGTCAAGGGCTTCGACATACTCCAGCTGAACCGCGACCGCGGCAGCTGCCTCCTGTATCCTGGCACGAAGGCGCTGGATGCGCTCTGTGATCCTTTTCGCCTTTGAAACATATCGGGCATCCGCCTCCAGATCGCGCATCTTTACCAGCACGAATGTTTCTCCTGTATCGATCTTCAGGGCATTCAACGCGAAGGCGCAGCCTGCGACAATAATGTCACGGGTCCTTATTTCCTCAGCCAGTATGCCTGTATCAGTCAGGACATCATCAGCCTGAATCCGGGCCAGGTGCATTATCCCTGCCTGACCCAGGCGGATATACACCCTGTTGCCCAATGTTTTTTCAAGGGCAATTGTCACCTTCCTGATGTCGGACTTGATAAACATAAGAGCCCTCATGTATTGCAGACAATTCTGCTGAGGATGCGCTCCGGTGAAAATCCGAAACGCCTCCCTTCCATGATTCTGAACAGGTTTCTTATCTGGTAGAACAGCAGCCACAGATAAGCGCCGACGCACCAGATGGAGTGGAAATCCCGATGGAACCTGGATGAGATCCATCTGTAATAATACTGATCAAGATAATGCTCTATATCAATGAGGTCAGGTTCTTTTCCTCCGGTTGCACGCACCTCTTCCAGATACCGTTCAAGTATCATCTCCAGGATATTTTTTTGGGGCAATATCCTCCCGCCGAAGGTCTGATGAAATCCCTGCAGGTAAATTGTTATCCTTTCGTCATCCCACTGGTAGGTCCTCTTGAGCCGCAGGGATAGGAGTATAGAGGTAATGGCGATTCTTGTCCCCATTAAATCCTGAAAGTCCAGTTTCGCCTGTGGATGAAACAGATCCGAGGCTGCGTAGAGGTCTTTTAAGGCGCATTGATCCACACGGATCTCAGCCTCCCCGTAGCTGGACATATCCTCAAGGACGGCTTCCAGGTATGTGCCTTTCAGAAACGGCTGAATATCCTGCAGTATGCTTGTTCCTTTGATCAGCCTGCGTTCGATGGTTGCATGGTGCCCTATGTCATACCATTGCTCAGGGGACTGGTAACCGAAGGCCCTGGCAAGGATAAGCTTAACATTAAGTGCCTCAAATTGTCTTAAAAAGGCAAGAAAAAGCGGGGTGTATATCCTGGATGCCTCGGCAAGCCGGGTGATCCCGGCGGTCTGCTCACTGAAGACTGTCTCCTCGGCCTCAATCGGATCAGTGCTGCCGGCAGTCTGACCGAAAGGCGCATCGCCCTGATTTCTGGCCATTGAGACATAGTCCCTCAGCACAAGGAGGCGGCTCCTCATGGCGTAGATCCTCGCATGAAGGTAGGCTTCATCAGCGTAATCGCGCATGTATCCTCATCAATTAAGGAGAATGGCAACGATCTTTTCTTTTACAGCTTCGACAAGAGCCTGGTCATGAAAACGCGTCTCATAATCTCTGGCAGAGGCCAGGGATGCCTCCTCGGTTTGCTTATTCAGCTCCCGAAGGGCCTGGGTCAGTCTGTCATTTTCAGTGGATATAGTCTGGGCGTGCGCGCGCTCTTTTTTTTCATCAAGGGTGCGCCGATGCGCCTCGATATTCTTGAGACAGGTGTCTTCAGCCCGCCCAATTTCTGCGGCGGTCTGCTTTTCGATCTCTATAATCCGGGTGATTACGGTATCCATACAGATCGAACCTCAATTCTTGGATAGGTTTATTGAAAGGAATTTCGATAATTATAGTATAAAAAACCAGTCTTGCTATGTCAATGAAATAATAAATTAAATAAAATCATCTTCGGTAATAATAATTTTTTGCCGCCTGATCCAATTCATTAAATAAGTCGAAGTCTCTGAAGCTCTCTTAAGAGTATCTTTTTCTGAACAGGCTTTGCCAGAAAAGAGTCGCATTTCGCGTTAATCGCTTCAAGAACCTGGCCCTTGTCCGTCATGGCTGTTGTCATTATTACCTTTGTCGGTCTGGATTGGGAGATTCCTTTTGCACCTTCCATTGCCCTTATTTCCTTTAAAACCGCCTGACCGTCTATTTCGGGCATCATGATATCGAGGCAGATCAGGTCGTATGGCTCATTCGTCTTAAGTGCTACTCTTACGGCCTCGACAGCCTCTCTTCCGTTGACGGCAATATGTGAATATCCATAGCTTTTCAATAATTCCTGAAGAAGAATCCTGCTTGTAAAATCATCTTCTGCAATCAATATCTTCATGATCCCATCCCTATGTAATAATATTTCCTTTCTTTACAATTGCTCATTCGATGAGTCCAAGATCA
Source organism: Desulfobacteraceae bacterium (assembly GCA_041310455.1). Classification (GTDB taxonomy): domain Bacteria; phylum Desulfobacterota; class DSM-4660; order Desulfatiglandales; family HGW-15; genus JAFGIC01. The sequence continues at coordinate 2,610 of JBFYXR010000189.1, forward strand.
TGTAACTCCTTGAGGAATACTGCCCTGACAATGGGTTTTAGGAGGTAGCCATCGCACGCATCATTATACGCCTCCATTACATCCTTCATGGAACCCAATGCTGTAGTCATGATAATCTTGGCCCTTCTTGATGGAGGGATTTCCCTTATTTCTTCAAGCATCCGGAGTTCCCGTAATGCGGAATGCCCATCCATCTCCGGCATCATTATATCCATGCAGATAAGATCATAAGGGTCCCCGTTTTCAAGGGCAATGCTTACGGCATCCACCGCCTCGACGCCATTGACGGCAACATGTAAAGACCCATAATCCTTTAAATATTCCTGAAGCAGCAACCTGCTCGTAAAATCATCCTCGACAATCAATGTTTTCATAATGTCACTCCTTTTTCTTTTCTACCAGATAGTGTTAATTCCATTGCATTTTTCAACCGTTCAAATTCCTCTTCCAATGCCCCGATAAGGGCCTTCACAGTATTCAAATCTCCTGATGCGGCGGCATGCTCCATCCTGAAGGCAATTTCTCTCAAGGCACATCCTTCGACATTTGCAGCGGCGCCCTTTATATTATGAGCCTGGTGTTCAACCGCCAGAATATCGCCTGTTTCGATAATTTCTTTTAATAACCTGATCTGGTGAGGCGCATCGGATAAAAATGCTTTTACTATATTTGCGGCAAATACCTCATCCTCAAGTCGTTCAATCAAGACCGGAAAATTAAACAAAGCCAAATCTTTTTTCCGGGATTTTTTATCAGACAGAAGCCACCTGTCCAATCTTTCTCCCAGATCGCTGGAAGATATGGGTTTAGATATATAATCGTTCATGCCTGCTTCAATGCATCTTTCACGGTCCCCCTGGGTAGCATGTGCAGTCATTGCAATAATCGGAATATGGATTTTATGCATCTGCTCTTCAGATTCGCGAATTCGCCTGGTTGCTTCAAAACCATCCATTACAGGCATCTGTATATCCATAAGAACAAGATCATACTGGATCGATTTTAAAAGCTTCACGGCCTCTTCTCCATTGATAGCTGAATCAGCTGGAATACCCAGGTTTTTCAGAATTCCCACGGCCACCTGCTGGTTTGTGACATTGTCCTCGACCACGAGAACACGCGCACCGCTATCGGAAAATTTCATCACAGTTTTTTTGACCGAATGCCTGGTAATAATTGGATGACCCTCTCTTGAAGGACCGCCTCCGAACGGTTCAATCGACGCGCCGGGTAATGACAGGACCGTAGACAGAATATTGAACAGGTCCTGATACCGCGAAGGTTTAGGGAAATAGGCCTCGAAACCGGCTTCACTGACTCTTTTGGCATCTCCTCTGGTTCCAATGGATGTCATCATCACCAGCCTGGTGCATGACAGTCCTTCATCGGATTTTATGACCCTTCCAAGGGTTTCACCGTCCATGCCCGGCATATGCATGTCTATAATAGCAGCCCGGAAAGGCTCCCCATCGGTCATCGCACCACGGAGTGCTTTTAGAGCCGACGGACCATCCTCTGTTTCAGAGGGAAGCAGCCCCCAGTGGACCAGCCTTTTGGATAAAATCTCCCGGTTTGTGGCGTTGTCATCCACAATCAGGATTTTCACCCCACGCAGATCTGTCCGGGGCGTTATTTCAACATACGCATCTTTTTTCTTATAGGTGAATCTGGCGGTAAACCAGAACTGCGAACCTTTGCCCTCTTCACTGACGACGCCTATTTCGCCCCCCATCAAATCAGCAAGTTCCTTAGAGATCGCCAGGCCAAGCCCGGTTCCTCCGTATTTCCGAGTTGTGGATGCATCCACCTGAGTGAACTTTTTGAACAGAATTCCTATCTTGGTTTTTGGGATTCCTATGCCTGTGTCACTTATGGCAAACCGCAGCATTGTCTCTTCGTTTGTCCTGGATAACAGGGTGACTCGAATAGATACCTCTCCTTTATGAGTAAATTTTATTGCGTTACCTACGAGATTGGTGAGTATCTGTCGCAATCTCCCGGGATCTCCGCTTAGAAAAACAGGCACTTCGGGATCTATGTAATAGAGAAGCTCCAGGTCTTTTTCGTGGGCCTTGAAGGCTATTACTGCAGCAAAATCATCCAGAAGGTTATGAAGGTCGAAATCAAGGACCTCCAGGTCCATTTTCCCTGCCTCTATCTTTGAAAAATCCAGGATATCGTTTATAAGCGTGAGGAGTGATTCACCGCTTGTAAGAACAGCATCCGCATAACGTCGTTGTTCGTTTGTAAGTTTCGTTTCCATAAGCAGACTCGTCATGCCTATTACACCGTTCATGGGTGTGCGAATCTCATGGCTCATATTCGCAAGGAATTCGCTTTTTGCGATACTGGCCATCTCCGCCTCTATTGCCATCTCGTTGGATTGGAGAATGGCCTGCTCGAGGCGCTGGTTAGTATTGACAAGTTCCCGCTCTGCTTTTTTCCTGGCAGTTATATCTATCATAACGGTCAAAAAGTGCCGGCGACCCTGACTTCTGATAATTTCACCCGAAAAAAGACCGTCAAGGACAGTGCCATCTTTACATCGCACCTGTACTTCCACATCGGCGATACATCCGTTGGTGATGATGGCCTTGCCTAAAACATCATGCTTTTCAGAATAAATGAACAGGCCTATCTCACTGCCTGTTTTTCCTATGATCTCCTCTTTGGAATACCCGAGAGTTTTCAGAAAAGCGTCGTTTACATCAATTAACTTTCTATCCGGCAAGGTGGACAACGCCATAAGGGCAGGATTGTGTCGAAATAATTGTTCGAAACGCTGTTGTGCCTCCTGCTCTGCACTCAAATCCTTGGACACACTGAATATGCAGTTCTTTCCATTCCACCTTCCGAACCAGATGCGGGTTTCAGCGGGGATAAGGTCGCCGCTCTTTGATGCAAGCGGTAAAAAACACTTTGCACTTTCGCCTCTGAATAGCTCAGATATGACCGACATTGCCTCCTTCCGCTTATCGGGAGGGAAGATATCGAAAGCCTGCATCTCACCCAGTTCATCCATGCTGTAGCCGAGTTTAACCATCATGGCGTTATTGGCAAACTGTATGCCCCCATTTGGGGTCACCACCATAATTATGTCTTCGACAGATTCGAAAAAGGCCCTGAAATTCTCCTCGCTTTCAAACAGCTTCAATGCGGAAATTTTCTGTTTGGTTATGTCCGCATGGGTCCCGCTCATGCGGAGAGGTTTTCCATCATCAGTCCACTCAAAGACCTTGCCCCGGTCATGGATCCATACCCAGGTCCCGTCCTTATGCCGCATTCGACATTCATAATCATAGTAGGGCAAATCCCCTGCGAAATGCCGGTTCAGCAGCGCTTCGGATTCTTTAAGATCGTCCGGATGGGCCAGATCCATCCAGGTTTTGATGCTGACCGGAAGGAGTTCTATCAGTTTATATCCCACGATTTCCGCCCAGCGTTCATTGAACTCTGTCTCTCCGGTTTGAACATTCCATTCCCATGTACCGATATTTGTGCCTTCAATAACTGTTTCCAGCCGCATCCGCTGGTTCTTAATTTGCTCTTCGGCCTTTTTTTGACCGGTGATATCAACAAAGGTCTCAAGCAGCTTTTCCTTTCCCTGGATTATGACTGATTTAACCGTTTTCAGGACATATATTCGGGTACCGTCCGCCCTGAGTATTACACAGTCTGAATTTTCCGCCCCATGGTCATTATCTGACATCAGGCACAGGCCTGCGTCCAAGGGACGCATAAAATTATGGCACACCTTCCCTATAACCTGTTCATATGGAGCGCCGATAAGTTTGAGAGCAAATGGATTAAGCATTTCAATTACATGGGTCTGCATATCTATTATAAGCACCCCGGCGCTGATACTTTCCATGAGCTGGCGCTGGACAGTCTCACTGGCGCGGAGTTCACTGGTGCGCTCAAGGACCATGATTTCCAGGTATTCACGTCTGCGTACAATAACGCCGAACATGATCACGATAACCGAGGTTATTATCATGCCTGCGAGAACAGCAATCCAGCCTGATCTTGAAGGATAAAGGGCTTCAAACGCACCCTTGGGACTGGCTGTTAATAGAAATGTCCCGCCGGATAAGAAAATCGGCCTGATTATTGAATTTGACTCTTTTAAGACCCTGCCCTTTTCAGCATCTGATGTTGAGGCAATATGAACCTCCGGTTTATCGGGATTCAGTTTAAACAGATCCAGAGAGATAATCCCATCATCAATATTTGGCCCGGCAGCATTCCTCAGCAATATACCCATTCGAAGTACGGCAACTGCAAAACCTTTCAGGACTTTTGTTTCACCTGAAGAATAGACAGGTCTGCAGAACAATATTCCCGTCTCATTTTCATTTTCCAGGGTCAGCTTTATAGGGCCGCTGCATGTGGGCAAGCCGCTCTGTGATGCGGATATCAATGCAGTCCTGCGGATCTCCTCGGAACCCAGATCATAACCGATTAGATCTGCGTTGCCTTTCATGGGCTCTGCATAAAGGACCGGATAATAAACCGTACGGCCGGACACCGACGCTCGATTTCCAAGGCCATCTCTCTGCCATATCATATAAGTGGAATGCAAAGCGGTGGAGGCCTCTTGTTCAAAGAGTATCCTTTTTTCTTCAGTAACTGCCGGAACCCACTCAAGGGCTTGAATTGCCTGGTTCTGGAGAAGATAGCCGGTATACTCCCGGAACTCTTCTCCAGTAACTTCAGTGCTGGCGCTAAAAAGCCTTGCAAGACCCTCCAGCTTAACATCACTTACATCTTTAAAAATATTTGCAGCTGCCGAGGTTTCAGTAACGAGGAGATGGTTAAATGACTCGGAATAGCTCCTTGATTCACCCCTGTGCACCGCCCATGCCAATAAAAAGGTCACGGTCAATCCCAGGACTGCGGCCAGAAAAGTCTCCCTATGAGGCAATGTCCGGTTGCTTTTAGCGTCATGATGATTCTTCCCTGCCTTTATCGCCTTTCCCGTCAGGCAGATCATCACCAGTATCAATGTGACTATTACAGGTACCAGCCCTTCCCTTGCCGCCTTCCATTTCCATTCCCCGGCATCGACATCCATGCCCATTAAAGCGATAAGATCTCCGGTCTCCGAATCCTTAAGCGGTATCAGAGATGTAATCCACGTTCCCCAGCGATCAGTAACTGGCCCTACGGTGCCTTCTGTTTTTTTGTCGAATGAGTTGAGATACTGGGGTGAGATCTCTTCATAGATCTGACCTGGCGGCGATTCATCATGAGAGCCTGCCGGTTCGGAATCCACAAAAATGAACACCTTCCCGTCATCTCTGCGCCCCATAAGATATAAAAACCTGCATTTATCAAATGCGGTTCGCGTGGCCATGAACTGCTCCTTAAACCGCATATATTCCGGTGATGAAAGATCTGACTCAGCACCTGACAGTTTTTTGACGCAATCATGGTCAATAGCCTGCGCTATCAGCCGTGCATCCCTCAGCATATCTTCACGCATCAGCTTGTCGGCATTATCTACTGTCCACCATGTTATAAAAATCCCAACTGCTAGGACCGTTGATAATGAGGCAACCAGCAGGGAAAATCTGCCCTTTATATCACTGATTAAATTTTTATTTCTCATGATTTCATTAGCTTTTTTTATTTATCTATGCAAATCGCAAGCCATATTACTGTTTAGATAAGCAGGCGCTCTCATTAAGGTCTATTATTATGCTTTATCCTTACATAAACTAAAGAGCTGAAGGCAGAACTGGACTTACTGAAGATTGTTGTCACATACGCGATTTTCTGCAGGATTGTTATAGAAAAAGAACGGCACATCTCCGAAGATGAGGCTGTCTGCCAGGGGCCCGGGCCTCAGACAGAAATATATCTATGAATTATTCCTGTCCGGTCCCGGCAAAGGCGCATGCAGGTGGAAGGGCTGCCCAAACATGAGCGGGTGTATCTGAATATCCATTTGGAGCCCGTTTCAGGAACAGGCCCCATTGGTTATGATTTCAATCACTCCTTTGCCATTTTATCCTTTAACAGCTTATACTGTATACTGTCTACGAGGGCCTGCCAGGCCGCTTCTATGATATTCTCAGAGACTCCGACGGTGGACCATACTTCATGAGAATCACCTGAATCGATCCTTACCCTTACCCTGGCGCCGGTCCCCTCGGTTCCTTCGATTACCATAACCTTGAAGTCAACCAGTTTCATCTCCCTGATCTCAGGGAAAAAATTCGTCAGGGCCTTCCGGAGGGCATTATCCATTGCATTTACAGGCCCGTCTCCTTCAGCCGCGGTAATCTCATGTTCATCACCAACCGACACCTTGATGGTTGCCTGGGAAGTGCTTGGTCCCGTTTTATCCTTTTCAATGGTCACTCTCAGGTATTCGAGAGAAAAGGGTTCTATAAACTGATTTGCTGCTTTCCTGATCAACAATTCAAGCGACCCTTCAGCGGCCTCGAACTGATATCCCTTATCCTCAAGGACCTTGATATCGTTGACGATCTTTTTGCTGTCATAACCATTGATGCCCAGCTTGATATCCATCTCTTTGGTTTTATATTCGATATTGCTCTTGCCGGAAAGGTCGGATACCAGGACCCTACGACGGTTTCCGACCGACTCAGGATCAATATGTTCATATGCGGAGAAATTCTTTTGTATTGCGCTGACATGAACGCCTGCCTTATGGGCAAAGGCGCTGGAGCCTGCAAAGGGTCTCTGGTTCATCGGAGGGATATTGACCACATCGCTTACATAATGTGAAAGTTCAGTTAAATGCCTGATCCTGTCGCCCGACATGCAGGTGTATCCCATTTTGAGCTGCAGGTTCCCTATTACGGTTATTAAATCTACATTGCCGCATCTTTCTCCATAGCCGTTGATTGTCCCCTGAACCATGACAGCCCCTGATTGAACGGCTATAAGAGTATTGGAGACGGCCAGGCCGCAGTCATTATGCGGGTGTATGCCGACAGGAACCATGCAGAGCCTGGGCATAATATCAGTCATTATCGCCTTGACCTCATGAGGAAGCGTCCCGCCATTGGTATCGCAAAGGACCACTGTATCCGCCCCACTGTTTATCGCGGTATCAAGGGTCTTCAATGCGTAATCAGGATTTCGCTTGTAGCCGTCAAAAAAGTGTTCCGCGTCATAGATCACCTCCCTGCCCCTCCCCTTGAGATACCTTATGGTATCATCTATCATGACAAGGTTCTCATCAAGGGTGACTCCCAGTATCTCCGTTGCATGCAGGTCCCAGCTCTTCCCGAATATTGTCACCGTCTCGGTCTCTGCCGCAAGGATTGCCCTAAGGCTTTCATCATCTTCAGGGATGACGTTCGAGCGCCGCGTGCTCCCGAATGCCGTCAGCCTTGAGGTGTGAAATGAGGACTTCCTGGCCATTTCAAAGAATCTTGCATCCTTGGGATTTGATCCGGGCCAGCCTCCTTCGATGTACTCAATGCCCATTTCATCCAGTTTTCTTGCTATCCTCATCTTGTCTTCAGCAGAAATGTTCACCTGTTCACCCTGTGTGCCGTCCCTGAGGGTTGTATCATAGACCAGTATTTTTCCTGTCATGCAATGCATCTCCTAAAAAAAAATCCGTTATCAGTCAGACTGATAACGGATTTAAGTAATTTTTCTAAAATTATGCCATTATCAGAACCGGCGATCTCAAGCTCTCCATTATAAAACCAAGCAACAGGGAGGAGACAGTAATCCCTGTTGCCCTGTTAATTATTATGGTAATCGCGATATCCATGCTGAACATAATTCCGATTGTCTTTTAAGCTAAAAAACGAAAGATGAAGTAATAACCATCATTCATTCTACGTTGCCATATAACCGCCGTCCACATTCATTATGGTCCCGGTTATCCAATCCGAGGCCTTTGATGAAAGCAGGATCAGCATGCCGATAAAATCCTCGGGTTCGCCCAGTCTTCCCATCGGAACCCTGCCAAGCACCTCTTTCCTTATCCCCTCATTTGCAAATACAAACTTTGTAATCTCTGACCTGAAAACAGAAGGCGCGATGCAGTTGACGTTGATGTTGTATTTGCCCCATTCACAACCAAGTGCCTTTGTCAAAAGATGTATTGCGGACTTTGAGGAACAGTAGGCCGTGCGGTCACCCAGTCCCTGGTGGCCACGAACCGATCCGATAAGAACGACCTTTCCTCCCCGTTTCTGTTCAATAAAGACCTTCCCCACCTCTTTGCAGAACAGATAGGGTCCGTTGACGTTGATATCGTACTCCTTCTTCCACTGTTCGTAATCCTGATCAACTATAGGCCCGAACCAGTTTACGCCTGAGGCGGCAACAAGAATATCTATCCCGCCGAAGGTGTCAACCGTTTGCTTTACTGACTTCTTTACCTGATCATGGTTGGTAATATCGCAGGTGGAAAAGTCAGCCTGTCCGCCGTCTTTTTTGATCTCCGCAACCACTTCCTTTAGTCTGTCGGTCGCGATATCAACACACATAACCTTAGCACCGGCAGCTGCCAGGCCGCGCGCACAGGTGCTGCCCAAACCGCCAGCGCCGCCTACTATAAGGGCAACCTTACCTGTAATATCAAATAGACCGTTTATATCTTCTTTCTTCATGAAAAATATCCTCCTCAAACAAAAGATTAATAATCGTCGGAATGTTCACCGGCATATAACTTTTTTGACAAGCCGAAGTGCTTATCCGCTTAAAAATAAATATAAACCCCGTATTTATAGAGGTGTTTCTTTTTAGGATTTTTATGGTGTACTGTCAAGAAGTAAAATAGGTTATCATTATTTCCTGTTTGAGTTGCAGACGGAGATCATGGAAACAATATTTTAACCCTATCTCGAAGGGCAGCCAATTAAATAACATCTATGCTTTTCCTTATCTTGTGCCCTGATAAAACATCCGAATTAGGCTGAACGGGGCGTTCTTTTTCCTTGACACACAGAAATTATCTTTTTATAGTCCCCTGACAGAACATCAAGTTCTTATAATCTATTCAATATATTATATTTAATACACTAACCCAATTTAATCAAAGGAGAAAATAGTTATGCATCAATATCCTATCCCAATTGAAAAAATGCCCTACGATGTCAGGACATACACAACCCCTGAGCTGGATTACTCCACGCCCAAGAAGAACCTCCCTGGCAAGTGGGCAATCAACAGCGACATGGCAATGGTTGACCTGTCCCACCCCTGGGGCAACGATCAACCCACATGGCCGGCGGGCGCGCAGCCCTATCATACCCCGGTCCAGTACATGTCCAAGTTCAACCGCAGGACCCAGCTCATGTACGGGTTCCCGCAGCATGTATCGACCCACTATGACGCGCCTTCGCATGTGTGCCAGGAGAGCCCCTTTACGGACGAAGTCCCCCTGGAGAAGTTTGTCGCACCCGCCGTTATCTGGGATGTCAAATGTACGCCCATGCAGACCATCACCCCCGAGATGCTGGCAAAGTGCACACCCAAGCTCCAGCCGGGCGATTATGCAATAATCGTCACGGGGTGGCACCGTCTTTACAGCGACTCAGACCGCTACTTTCTGTGGAGTCCCGGGCTTTCCGAGGCTGCCGGCGAATGGCTTGTTGAGCAGGGCGCGTCAGGCTTCGGCATTGACACCCAGGCGCTTGACCATCCCTGCGCATCCTACATGGCAGCTCATGGTCCCGGCCCTCTGGTCCCCAGGGTTATCGAAGTGTATGAGAACATCTTTTTCCCGGGCCGCAAGGCCAAGGAAGACCATCCCAAATGGGAGCCGTGCCACGAGGTGTTCCTGAAGAGAAATATCCCCGCCTGGGAAAACGTGGGCGGAGATGTAGACAAGGTTGTAGGCAAGCGCTGCGTCATAGCTGTGTTCCCGTCCAGGTGGCACCTTGGCGACGGATCCATTGTGCGTATGGTTGCCTTTATAGACAAGAAGGAGCTCAACAACGTTCCGACAAGAACCTACAAGTACGGCACATATTAATATGTCACACTGTTTTAAATAAGCAGGCCTGGTAGAGTCCTTGAAATGAAAACCGTACAGAATCGAATGATTTTGTACGGTTTTTCTTTTTGAAACCAATGTGGAAAAATCGACCAATGATTTCATAAAAGGATAATCGGAATGATTCTAAGTTTTAACGGGAAGACACCTAGAATTGCTGACAGCGTATATCTGAGCGAGTCGGCCTGTATTATCGGAGACGTGGAGATCGGCGAGCACAGCAGCATATGGCCCGGCGCAGTTATAAGGGGCGACTTTGGAAAAATCACCATAGGTAAAAGCTGTGCTGTTGAGGATAACTGCGTGATACATTCAGGTTCGCCCATTGCACATAACTCAATATGCGACCTTACAATCGGTGATGAAGTGCAGATCGGCCATGGGGCGGTGCTGAACTGCCGCAGTATAGGCAGCCATGTACTTATCGGGATTAACTCCACCATTCTCCATGATGTGGATATTGGAGATTTCTGCATCATAGGCGCAGCCGGCATGGTTAGCCAGGGGATGACCATACCGGACAGGTCTTTCGTAGCGGGCATCCCCGCAAAAATCAAGGGGACAATAACATCAAAGCAGATGTGGTGGATCGAAGAAGCGCCAAGGGTATACCTGAGGCTGGCTGAGCAATACAAGAGAGAAATGATAAAATGAGGCAACCCCCCTCAGCAAGCGGCGGGTTCGCCATGCCATTCATCCCTGCGGCAAACCTCAGTGTATTCATTCTGGCGCAGGTGATTAAATATCCTTTGACAATTATAAATACTTATAGTAAATGCATGGCAAAATCTGAGTCATCAGTAACAAAAAGGCAAAAAATGGAAAGATTTCAATTTAAAGCGGGATATTATTATTACTATTATGGAGGCATGACTCCGCCCGTGGGTTGATTTTTCCAGTCTTTATAATTCAAGCCGTGGGTCACCTAAAAACCCACGGCTTTTTTAATTTTAATCCAATTTTAATTATCTAACGGAGGACAATATAGTGGATCAGATAAAACACAAGCCTATACAATTAACGCCTCATCTTTTTCAATTAGGTACGAACAGCTTCCCTGTATATTTATCAATGGGCGAAGAGGGTATGATAATTGAAGGAGGTACAGGTCCCACCTATGAGATAATAGTTTCGCAGATAAAAGACCTTGGTATTGATCCTTTGAAAATCAAGTATATAGCCCTTACTCATACACACGGAGATCATGTCGGTGCGGTCCCCAGATTACGTAAGATATGGCCGCATATTAAAGTTTTTGCAGGTGTTACCGCGGATAAATTTCTTAAAAAAGATCGTTTTGTAAAAGAGTTTCTTCCATCGGATAAAATGATCGGAGACATCCTCTTAGAGAAGGGGGATATCGAGAAATTACCTGAGGTTCTTGAAGAATACCGATTTGAAGCCGACTCAGTCGTTGATGAAACCACAAAGATCGATCTGGGCGGGGGAATAAGATGGAGTGTTTTCGAGACCCCTGGACACTCTCCATGCCATATCTCCTTTTTTGAGGAAAAGGAGGGTACCGTTGCCATAGGAGACATAACCGGATATTATGATCCTCTCAAAGACATATTCTGGCCTAATTATTTCTTCTCCCTTGAGAGTTATTGCAACAGCATTAAAAAGCTGATTTCCTTGCCTTCTGAACGCGCTATCTTAAGTCATAACGGTGAGATACATGGCAATATTAAAGAATATTTTCAGAAGGCTCTCAGGGCAACGGAGATATACCACCATGAAATCCTGAATAAACTGGATAAGGGCGAAACAGAGGAAAAAATGTGCTCTGAGAAGGCTGACTGGATATGCAGTATCGGGGCGCTAGCGACCTATAATGTTCTTACCTTTTTGTGCAAATTACTTATCAATGCTTCTCAAAAAGACAGAGATAAAGATCTTTTCACTACGTATTAATCAACATTGCACTATATAGACATATCTTCTCCCTCCCCGAAGAACAGGGAGGGAGCTTCCCTTCTGCTTATCTAAGATCTTGATTCCCTTATAGATTATTTAATTAAAGTAATAACTCTTTTAATCCGATATATAGACAGAATAGATCAACACTATATTCACTATTACACGGATATTTCTTACTCCAAAAAGACAACATTCTACTAATTGAAAGGAGGTGTAGGAAAATGTTTGAATTGGCAAATATGGTAAAATCAGTTTCTTCCCAGGAATCCGTAACAGGGATACTGTCATCATCTCATGCGGATAACGGCAACCTCAGCAAAAATACCACAAGCATTGAATTAAGAGATGTGAAAAAAAAAGAAATAGCCAGGGAGAAGGTAAAAAATGCCTCAAAAGAAACTGTAGAGCGCACTGTCCAGGCCTTAAAAAATTATATCGAATCAAGCAAGAGGTCACTTGATATAACAGTTCACGAGGAAACAGGTACAATTATAGTCAAAGTGATTTCTGAAAAAGACGGTAAAGTGATCAGGGAAA
>JBFYXR010000190.1:0-2638 GCA_041310455.1 Desulfobacteraceae bacterium
TTGCTTCTCTTGGGAAAAGCGTTTCACAGATGGGGATAGAGCTTGTTCTGGATGAGGTCCATTCGGTGGAAGAGACAATCACTGCCATTGAAAATCTCCGGGAAGACATAGATGCCATATATCGGATACCCTCTCCCACCCTTGATCCCCGAAACAGCGAGTTGAGCGAGGCCGCAATCAGATACGCCCTGCCTATGGGGTCATCGCTGCCTCTGGATAAGGCGGTTTTGATTACCTGCGCCTCCGGCCTTTTTGAAAACGGCTACAGAACAGCAAGATTGGCCCATCAGATCCGGCTTGGCATAAAGGCTGGAGATCTTCCAATCGAGACATCTGAAGTGTATTTGTCCATAAATATAAATACGGCTGACAGGATCGGGCTTCATATCCCGGACGCAATCCTGAGCCAGGCAACAACCATCATCCGTTAGAATGATGCGCTTAAAACTTATACGGGTAATATGGGGCCAGCGCTTGCGCGGCATGCATCATCGAGGCCCTGGCCATTTTCCCATTACAGTATTCTATCTCTTTTCCGCCTTTTTAACCTTTTCGTGACATTTTTCTCGTTTAATTCATGCCTTGACATCATGCTTAAGGGCAGTATAACTATTCCTCAAGATCGACATCAGTAATCTATTTGTAATAGAGAGGGCACAGAAATCAGGGATGCAGGTGCAGGAAAAAAATGTGGACCAGGAAGTGGAGATGCTTAAGGACATCGCCCTGATGCTGGAGGGATTCAAGAGGGAAAGGGGTGAGCTTATTCCTGTCCTGCAGATGATCCAGAGAAGGTATTCTTATCTCTCATCAGGTGCAATTAAACTGGCATCGGACTATCTCAATATGAGCAAGGGCGAAGTCTATGGCGTTGCTACATTCTATAACCAGTTTAAATTCAATCCTCCGGGGAGACATCAGATCAGGGTATGCCTCGGCACCGCTTGTCATGTCAAAGGCGGTGAAATTATACTGGAACGTTTTGAACGCACACTGGGGATCAGGGATGGCGAGACAACCCCGGACGGAGAATTCAGCATTGAAAGGCTGGACTGTGTGGGGTGCTGTTCACTGGCGCCGGTGACCATTATCGACAAAACCATCCAGGGCAATATGGCGCCAAGCAAGGTTGAGGGTATTTTTCTTGGATACAAAATAGAGAAGGAAAAGGAAGAAAGAAGAAAATCGGGAAATGAGCCGGAATAACGACAGCATAGTTCAGACCTTCACCTCAATCCGCAGGGAGGCGGAGACGAGGGTTAATGCCTCCAGGAGTTCAGGCATGCCCAGGATATATCTGGGCAAGGCAACATGCGGTCTTGCAGCCGGCGCACTGGATACAGAGCGGTCTTTTGAGGAGGCGCTCAAGGAGCTGGATGTCAGGGCAGTCATAAGCACTGTCGGATGTCTCGGCCATTGCTACGCCGAACCCCTTGTCCTTGTCGATCATCCTGCTTCAGGATTCCCTCCTATCCTCTATCCCAATGTTACCCCGGGAAAGGCAAGGATGATTGTAAAGTCATTCCTCTCGGACGGAGATCCACTTTATGAATATATGCTGGGGGCCATGGAACCGAATGACATGGTGCCCCATGTCATGGATTATCCCAGGTTCAGGTTTGAAAAACGTCTGGTCATGGAAAAATGCGGCATAATAGATCCGGATGATATATTCGAATATATCGCAGCAGGCGGATATTCGGCCCTTCTGAAGGCCATCCAGTCTTCACGCCGGGAGATTATCAATGAAATGCTGCTGTCCGGCCTCAGGGGAAGAGGGGGCGCAGGATTTTCAACCGGGGAAAAATGGGAAATGGCACGGGCTATCCGCGGCAAGGAAAAAATCCTGATCTGCAACGCCGATGAAGGTGACCCCGGTGCATATATGGACCGTACTATCCTGGAGAGCAATCCCCATCAGATTATTGAAGGAATTGCAATATGCGCCAGGGCCATCGGCGCTTCAAGGGCGATAGTCTACATAAGGGCTGAATATCCGGTTGCAGTGCGCAGGGTCAGGAATGCCATAACAAAGGCTGAAGAGCTGGGACTCCTCGGCAAGGGCATACTGGGCAGTGATATCGATGTCAATATCTCGGTGTTCCAGGGATCAGGCGCCTTTGTGTGCGGAGAGGAGACTGCCCTTATCCGATCCATAGAAGGAAGGAGGGGTGTGCCTCGGCTGCGTCCGCCCTATCCCATCCAGGAGGGGCTGTGGGGCCTGCCCACCCTGATAAACAACGTCAAGACATTTTCCTATATCCCTCATATCCTCCAAAAGGGCCCGTCGTGGTTCAGGGGCATCGGGACGGAGAACAGCCCCGGCACCGCCGTCTTTTCAGTGGTCGGGGATGTCCTGCATCCGGGCCTTGTGGAGATACCCATGGGCGTTAGCCTGAGGACCCTTATCTTTGATATATGCGGAGGCATACCCGGCAGGAAACGTTTTAAGGCCGTTCAGATCGGAGGCCCGTCAGGCGGTTGCCTCCCGGAGAGTTTCCTGGACACTCCCATAGATTTCGATTCCCTTGCGAATGCCGGGGCCATGATGGGATCAGGAGGCATGGTGGTGATGGACGAGGATGCCTGCATGGTAAATATAGCCCGCTATTTCATAGATTTTACCAGGAAGGAGTCA
>JBFYXR010000191.1:0-2802 GCA_041310455.1 Desulfobacteraceae bacterium
ACTCCGGTTATGTTGCCGCCCGGACGTGCCAGGGTCTCCACCAGCCCCTTTTCAACCGGCCAGGGTTCACCGCTGAATAAAAGAGGTGTGTCGGTCCCTTTTACAAGCTCCTTGCCCCGCAAACATACGCCACCTCCTAATGTTAAAAGGATATCAACATCCTGAGCCAGAACTTCCTTGATTCCGGCATCCACATCTTTTTCATCATTCTCAAGAACTTCTCTGAAAACATATTTGATGTTTTTACCCTCGATATAGCCCAGTTCCCCCATCCCCTCCCTGAATCCTTTCAATACGGGGGCATCTCTTAGCATGCTGCCCACAATGCCTATGGTGAAGACCTTTACCGTGGGCCGATTACAGCCTGCAACAGCCATTATCAGAATACCAAGGATAACCGGCCAGATAATATTCTTGTCCTTCCGGCAACTATTTATTCCAGGCATCTGGCTCCTCCCATAAAATGCGATTTATCAATAAGTGTGAGGCGTTATCGAATAATTGTTTTTGCCTGTGCAATTATATCATCCGGCACATGGATACCGATCTTTTCAGCCGTCCTGAGGTTTATAGTTAATAACGCCTCTGATGCCTCTACCGGCAAATCAGCCGGTTTTATCCCCTGATGTATCTGGTGAGCCAACCTGGCTGCCTGCTTTCCTGTACTATAGAAGTCATTGGCAAGAGTAATTAAAACATCCCCGTTCAATCGGATTGAAGCCCCTATAGGGATGCCCTTTTTCATCGCTGCCTGGCTCAATTCCATATTTCTTTCATTAAGGGTTGGTGAAGGAATCCTGAAGATGGCATCAATATCTTCAGGAAGGTTCTCTATATCTTCGATTGTCTCTTCGACAGAATGGATTTCATCCAAAACAAGTTCGATTCCAAGTTGAGAGGCGGTCTTATCCAGTCCGGCCAGCTCCGCCGTTACACCGATGTCATCGGGATTATAAGGTAAATAGATTTTTTTTGCACCGGGAACAGTCATTGTCAACCATTCTAAGGCCTTTGAATTGGCATTCACGAACTGGACTCCAGTCAGATTGCCCCCAGGATGGTCAATATTTTCTACCAGACTGTTTTCAAAAGACTTGATATTAGTAATAAATAGCACTGGAATGTCAGTCCTATCAACAATCTCTTTAGCCCTGAAGGCAACTTCACTTTCCAATGTCAAAAGCAAGTCGATATCCTGCGCCAAGAGCCCCCTGATTTTTGTATCAATAACTTGATTATTAAGCTCAGGGATCTGTTCATGGATGTATTTTATCTTTTCGCCCTCAACATGGCCCAGTTCAGCCATACCGGCCTTAAATCCATTTATTATCTGTGACTTAACGGTGACATGAGCTTCAACAGTTGCAATGCCTATCTTAAATGTCCTTGCAGGGGCTTTACACCCCTCAAAGGCAATCATCATTAAACAACTTACGATCGTAAGTATAATGCCTGTCTGTATCCTGTCTGCAATTGCTTTAAACATTCAACATCTCCGACATGAACAATCTTATCTTCCAACCCTTGAAAACTAATGGTTTCACACATCCTAAAACAAGTAGCTCTTCATGGCCTTATAAGCCTCAACGTATAATGATTTTTGCCTGGGCCAGGATATCATTTGGTATATAGAGGCCGAGCTTTTCAGCGGTCTTGAGATTGACAATTAAGAAAACCTCCGACATCTCAACGGGAAGATCACCCGCTTTTACTCCCTGGCGGATTTGATGGGCCAACCTTGCCGTCTGCCTTCCTATATCATTAAGGTCGCTCGCAAAGGTAAACAGTACATCTTTATCCAGCTGCAACCTTGCTCCCACGGGGATTCCGCGCCTGATGGCAGCCTGGGTTAATTCGCAGTTTCTGGCATCAAGGGTTGGGGAAGGGACCCTTAAAACGGCTTTAACATCATCAGGCAGCTCCATAATAGCTGTGACCGCCTCCTCTACTGAATGGACCCTGTGGTGAATGAGCTCAATCCCCAATTGAGATGCCACCTTATCCAGACCTGTAAGGCCTAATATTGATTCCTCTTCATCAGGATTATAGGGCAGATAAATCTTCTTTAATCCCGGAACTACCATCTTCAGCCACTCCAGCGTCTTGGGCGCAGTGTCAGCGGCTGCAACACCGGTGATATTGCCTCCGGGATGGGTCATACTCTCTATAAGCCCGGATTCAACGGGCATAAGAGCTGGGCACATGAGAACCGGTATGCCTGGATACTCAGCGGCCTTCTTGGCCAGCACTGTCGTATTGATCCCCAGTGTTAGAAAAATGTCTATATCCTGAGACAGCAGCCTCCTGATTTCGGCATCTATAACCTTTTGGTCGTCCTCAATGGGACCTTTATAAAGATACCTGATGTTTTTCCCTTCAACATAGCCCAGTTCTGTCATGCCGGCCTTGAACCCGGTCAAAACATCCGAAAGAATTGGCACATCGTTGAGCACTCCTATAGTAAAAACCTTGTCCATGGCTTTTCCTGGACCGGCCATACCAAACAGCAGAAGAAATGTGAAAAGCCCGCTCACCACGTCTTTATGCCGGCTTTTTAATATCTTCATCATTATGACCCTCTTTCAGATTAACGGATAATTGTTTTTGCGTTCATCAGAATAATATCCGGTATATCAAGGCCCAGCTTTTCTGCAGTCTTGAGGTTAACGGTCAAAAACACCTCTGCCGTCTCAACTGGCAGGTCAGCCGGTTTCGCGCCGCGCCGTATCTGGTCGGCGAACCGCGCCGACTGCCTCCCCTTCTCAACAACGGAGGTAGCACGGGTCAGCAGAACTCCCTCAT
>JBFYXR010000192.1:0-4375 GCA_041310455.1 Desulfobacteraceae bacterium
CAGCCTTTTATAAAACGATCCCAGTGTCTTATTCTTTATCTGCCCTTCCTGGATAAGATACATCACGGCGCTAATAAAGGTTATGGCAAAGATCCCGTTGCCTATGAATATGGTAACCACATGAATGAGAAACCAGACGCTCCTTAATATGGGATTCACGCCTGCGTCAACACCGGGGATGACTGATGATATGATCATGAGGACGGCAGTCAGTGGAGCAACGAAAGAACCCAGGACCCTTAATCTGAACCTCATGTGAAAGACCAGATAAACCCCTGTTATGCACCATGCAAAGAATGACAGGGAGGACTTGAGGCTGGTTACAGGTGCCACACCCAGGTCATAATACCGGATGGCGAGAAAGAGTGTGTGAAAGATGAAGCCTGTGAAGAGGGTGAGACAGGAAAGGCTGAAGATCTTTTCATGCTGCCTCGCGAGATACACTATAAAACCGCCTGTAGACAAAAGGATCAGGAAAAGAGCGATAGTAAAAAAGATGTCAGCCATATCCTATCCCTCCTTCATATAATCGATAACATCCTCCAGGGAAAACTCTCTCCCGAGTATCCTCCCCAGTTCAAGGGCCGCACGTGAAAAATCCTGTTTTCTGATCGATTCCAGTATGGGCGAGTCGACCAGTTCATGGAAAATCCTGCCACGTTCATCTTCAGGGATATCTTCCGAAAGAATCTGTTTTCTGATCCTGGCCATTATGTTAAGAAAATATTCATACTCCGTTCCGAACCGGTCAGCCAGGGTTTCCCTTATTCTTTTAGCCAGGGCCGGACTCTTGCCTGATGTTGAAACCGCTATAAGCAGATCGCCCCTTTTGATGACGGAAGGTACAATAAAGCTGCATTCTCCGGGCTGATCAACCGCATTAACGAGGATGTTTCTACTTTTGGCTGCCTCGCTTACCCTCTGGTTTATATCCCTGTCACTGGTAGCGGCTATTACCATAAAGGCGCCTTCAATGTATCTGTCATCATACTCTCGGGAGACAAGCGCTATATCTCCGTTATTAAGCCGGTCTTTTAGTCCGGGAGAGAGGTCCCTTGATATTACATGGACAACAGCGCCATATTCCAGAAGGGTATCGATCTTTCGCTCTGCCACTGCGCCCCCTCCTACAACAACGGCCTTACGGCCTGACAGATCCACGAGGATGGGATAATAGGACATGGGATCTCCGGTATGATTTAAATGCAATTTTGGTGTGTTACAGGTACTTATTAACAAGCTCGTTTATATATTCCTCGATACCGTTCCTGCCTTTTGTATCACTCAATTCCTTTATCAGGTTTTCAATCTTCCGGTGCATGGACGGGTCTCTTCCGACATCTTCTATTGAGTGATAGTAACCGCCCCTTCTTCCCACACGGTAAATAAGCCTCTCATCATCAGGAAGCGCCTGGTATCGCTCTATGACCTCGATCATCTTTTTCTTGTCCTCGGGCAGCCTGCCGCTGACATCCTCCAGGAGGTTCATTATATGGTCGCTGGTTAAGGTGCTGTTTATACCTTCAAGGGTCTCTATGAACAGCTTTATCTCCTCCGCAACCATATCATCCGTCTGCATAATGAATTCACCGGACTTTACCTTATCCTTGAGAGGGGCCATGTCGGGCATCCTGAGGCTCCTGAGGCGTATAAAATCGGGGTTGATCCGGTTAAGGACCTTTGCGGTCTCAACAGCATTCTCCCTCCACATTGCCTGGCCGCCGAGGCCCGGCATGACATATTCTGAAAGCTCCAGTCCGGCATCTATTATCTTCCTCCCCGCCTCGACGTGCTGCTCTGCCGTAACCCCCTTTTTTACCAGCTTCAGGACAGGGTCATACCCGCTTTCAAGACCCACATGCACCCTGTCAAGCCCGGCGCTCCTGATAGACCTGAGATCATCCACTGATTTTCTGATAATGGTCCTTGATCTGGAATATGTGGTCACGCGGCTGATCTCAGGGAATTTCTCCCTCAGGAATTTCAGCACCTCAACCAGGTCTTCCGTCTTCATGATGAGGTTGTCGGCATCCTGCAGAAAACATGCCCCGGTCCCGAAGTAATGCCATATGGCTATGCTCCTGTAGCTGTCGCTGTAACCGGGATTATTAAAGATATTATTGATTACAAGCGAGGTGGCCTCTCCGCTGAACCCCAGTTTCCATGAAAGGGATTTTATGTCATCCGAGATATTTCTTGCTACCAGGATATCCTGCTTGATCTCATCAAGTGTCTTTAATGAAAATTTTTCATCCTTATAAACCGGACAGAAAAGGCACTGATTCCACGGGCAGTTGCGCGTAATCCTTAACAGGAAGCTCCTTGCCTCGCTTGGCGGCCTGATCGGCCCCTGTTCGAATTCCAGTGTTCTTACCATAACTGAATATCCTTTTCAGATATATGCATTGATAACCGGTCTATATATGACACAAAGGGAAATATATCAACCATAATGAATTCAGACCGTATCAGCGGCGGCTAATGGAACCTATCTCCGATCTTTCTGTAATCTCTTTTTCAGATCTTCTCATGGCATTCCCAAAATAAAAAGCCCCTTCCGGTATTCAGGGAAGGGGCTTTTATTGTTTAAATTTTGATTATTAAAAGGATCAGCCGACCTTGACAATAAGAGAGGCGCCGGTGTCGCCTGCCGCACAGCCTGCGAACATACCGTAGCCGCCGCCCAGCATTGCCACTTCTTCAATTAATTCCGCAACTGCCCTTCCGGCAGTCGGCCCCTGGGGATGTCCGTAGATCATGGAGCTTCCATAATTGTTCATCCACATGACATCAAAGCCCATCTTTCTGGCCATGTTAATATCATTAACCGAAAAGGGGTTATGGGTCTTAATTGCCTTCATGTCCTTCACCGTAAGACCGGCATTCTTCAACGCCATCTCAGCCGCCGGTACCGGGGCCGCAGCCATCCTGGCCTTCCCTACCCTTGCGAAACCGTAGGAAATGATCTTGACCTCTATCTTGGGGTCCTTGCTCAGCTTCTTTGCATTATCCCTGGTGGTCACGATGAAACCGCAGTTTCCGTCAGCAGGGTGCGTCTGCGCGCCGAAGCTGTGAACGCCGTTCGGCTCCACAGGACCAAGGGCGGCAAGACCTTCTTTGGTTGTGGGTGTTATTCCCTCATCCTCCTCCACCATTATAACCTTCTTCTTGGAGAGTTTTACCTCAACGGGGAACATGTATTTCTTCTGGAAGGCCCTGTCATTTTTCAATGAGTCCTGGTACTGTTCATAATGTCTCAGGGCAACCGCGTCGCATTCTTCCTTTGTAGCGCCTATCTCCTTGGCTACGTTTTCAGCGGTCTGGATCATCTTCATGCCGCCCCAGGGGTCGTTGTTGAAGTTGTCCATATTCCAGTTCTCTGAAATCACCTCTCCGCCCGGTCCCAGCGGATTAGGCCAGACCAGGTGCGGCCCGTTTGAGCAGCGGTCTGCCATAAGTGCAAAACCGGTTTCATAGAGCCCCTGCTCAACGTGTAATGCTGCCAGATGGATACATGTGGCAGAAGTGGTGCATGCCTGGTGAATGAAGAGACCCGGGACATTCTTCTTGTCACCCATAATGAGTCCGCCGACCCAGTTATGGCTGTAAAACATCCTGTTCTGGGCGACTGTCATGCCGTAATAGATGTAATCGATAATAGCAGGGTCTATCTGTCTGCTTGCAAACCAGCGTTTTGCAGTGCCTGCTGCCAGGGTTATAGCGTTTTCATTCGCCAGTTGTCCTTGCCAGCGACAAAAGGGGCTGGAATAATATCCGCCATATGGTATATACGCCTTATCAAACATATTTTTATTCCTCCGCAAGTAATAGATTTTTCTGTTTTACATATTATTTTGAGGCACATCATGTCAACCAATATTTATTGAAATCCCAATATTCACAATCTTTTCTTGACTTCCAATCATCTTATGTAATAAGAAATAATATTTTGTTATTCTTTGGATAGTCAGATGCAAAATCTTACCCAAGCTTTTGATTTATTGATGAATATCAATCACAAACAAACAGGCAGGGCGGCCCTGTTCCCCGGCCTTGAGTCATCGATAAGAGGTATCAAGGACAATGTCCGATATTAACTCCAAAAATCTCTCCGGTTCGGTTATGGTAGTAGGCGCCGGCATAGCAGGCATCCAGGCATCCCTGGACCTTGCCGACTCAGGCTATCTGGTCTATCTTGTGGAAAAAAAGTCGGCCATCGGCGGAATCATGGCCCAGCTCGACAAGACATTCCCTACCAATGACTGTTCAATGTGTATCGTCTCTCCCAAACTCGTTGAGTGCGGAAGACACATCAATATTGATCTGCTTATGATGACGGACATCCTGGATGTATCAGGAGAGGCCGGAAATTTCC
>JBFYXR010000195.1:0-6267 GCA_041310455.1 Desulfobacteraceae bacterium
ACTCCCCCATCCCCTATTATCCTGATAAGAGGAAATTTTGATCAATGAACAGCTAAATTTTTTCAGCTACTCAAAGGAGAATCAACGATGGCATACAAGGATATCTTGAAAAATTCGATAAAAACATTCGAGGATCTGGAAAAATGGCTTACCGGGCAGAAGGCCAGGGTTGATCCCAGGCTGAGGGACGTCATAGCCAGGTATCCCATGAGGGTGAACACCTACTACCTGGGCCTTATTGAAAAGATGAATGACGGCATCTGGAAGCAGGCCATCCCTGATGTAGAAGAGCTTGAGCATTATATGGACCTGTCGGAAGACCCCCTTGATGAGGAAGGGGACATCCCCCTCGGCGGGCCGAGGACAATAATCCACAGGTATCCTGACAGGGTTTTATTGTTCGTATCGAACGAGTGCTCAATGTACTGCAGGTTCTGCACCAGGAAACGGAAGGTAGGCGACGACCGTAAAAATCCCGCGATGGAGGACATCCTTAAAGGGGTTGAATATATTGCAGCCCATGAGGATATCAGGGACGTGTTGATCTCCGGCGGCGATCCTTTTCTGATCCCTACCAGGAAGCTTGATGAAGTCCTGGAGCAGCTGAGAAAAATAAACCACCTGGACCTCATAAGGATCGGCACCAGGGTCCCCTGCGTCTGGCCTCAGAAGATCATCGAAGACACGGAATTAATCGAGATGCTTCAGAAACATACGCCCAGATCCCTTAAAGACCCGCAGTTCTATATAAACACGCATTTCAACCATCCCAACGAGATAACCGAACAGAGTTACCAGGCTGTCAGAATATTAAGAGGCCTCGGCATTCCAATGGCAAACCAGAGTGTCCTCCTTAAGGGTGTAAACGACGACACCAATATAATGAGAGACCTGATGCACGGTCTGGGCAGGATGGGAGTAAAACCGTATTATCTATACTACGCCGACCTTGTCGAGGGCACAGGCCATTTCAGGACAGAGGTCTCCAAGGGAAAGGAGATCTGCAGGGACCTCTGCGGGGCCACCACCGGTTTCCTTCGTCCGACATATGTGGTGGATGCGCAGGGAGGAAGAGGAAAGACCCCGGTTGACCTTGGCTATTCCGACGGGATCAGCGAAGACAGGAAAGGCGGTGTTATTACGTCACCGATCGGACTTGGGAAGGTCTATATAAATGATCCGATTGAAAGGATCGAAGGAAAGCCGACAAGACATAACCCTAACAGGAAGTAATCCTGCTATACGCTGAGGCCGATAGTTGCAGGGGGTAAGGGGTCAAGAAATTTAAAAGTCTGAAAGCTCCATGCAGAAAACAGATCTTAAGAGACCCCACCTTAATCCTCCCCTGACAGGGGAGGAGATTTTGAAAATATCTTGCGGAGATTTTAATAAAATTTACGATTGAGACTGCAAGTCGAATAAAAAGCACTATAAGGATTTCTGCTGTGTCTAACATTTTTTATACAGACTATTCTCACCTTGACCTGCCTGAAGTCCTGACAGGGCTGTTCCACCCCAGGGCTGACTATGAGCAGGCTGAAAAGCCTTCTGATGCCATAGACCAGCTGATACCCGTAGAGGGGAATGCGGTTATAGGCGGGCGCTTTCACATGGCGGACAAGTCCTTCCCTAATATCCTTTTTTTCCACGGAAACGGTGAGATCGTTTCCGACTATGACGACCTGGGGCCCCTTTACAACCGCATGGGAATGAATTTCCTGGCAGCGGACTACAGGGGATACGGCAGATCAACAGGGATGCCTACGGTAACAGCCATGATGAGGGATTGCCATGCAGTCTTTGGGTTTACAAAGAGATGGCTTAAAGGGAATGGTTACACCGGCATATTTGTAATTATGGGCCGATCCCTCGGCAGCGCATCAGCCCTGGAGATTGCAAACTGTTATATGGAACAGATAGACGGCTTGATAGTGGAGAGCGGATTCGCATATACAGGCCCTCTCCTTCAACTCCTCGGCGTAGACACGGCAGCGATAGGCTTTACCGAGGAAATTGGGCTGAGAAACATCGATAAGATCCGGACCTGGCCCAGACCTGCGCTTGTCATACATGCCGAGTTAGACAATTTAATCCCGTTTTCGGAGGGCCGTGCACTCTATGATGCCTGCCCTTCACCGGAAAAACGACTTTTAAAGATACCGAATGCGAATCATAATGATATCTTCACGAGGGGCATGGAGGCTTATATGGCGGCCGTAAAAGCTCTTTGTGAAAAGGCGGGGAAGCTGGAGGCCCCACAATAAGTGGCAAAAATCCTTCCCGATTAAAATCCGAAATCCGAAACACGAAATCCGAAACAAATTCTAATGATCAAATTCTAAACAATAAGTTTCAGTTCATCCAGCCAAATTTTAAGGAGGTCCAGCCTTACCTTATTATCGGTCGCAGGCAGCCTGCCTGTTTTAATGGCAGGGACGAGCCAGTCCAGGGTCGACTGAACATCACGCACCGTTACTCTCACGCCTTTAGCCTTCAGGAGGTTGTCCCTATATAGAAGGGTGGATTTTATAAGGGTTTTAAAGACTCCCTTCATGACAGCATTATCCTGCTCCGCCTTCTCGGCAAGGTTTGAAAATAGCCTGTATATATCCTGGTCTTCCAAGTCTCATATCTCCCCTGATTGGACCAGCTGTACGAAATATTCAAAGGACCGGTCGTAGGTCGCCTCGGCCTTCTCGGGAAAACAGCAGCCGGGAAGCTCCCTGGAGCGCAGATGATAGGCGATGCATTCGCAGCAGACACCCTTTCTTGAGCATGGATCATAGGTGCATTTACACCTCTTTTGATTCTTTTCCTTGTTGCATTCCATATAAAAATCCTTCCTATTATTTCCTGTTCTTCGCCTGCTCAATCAGTTCCAGCAGGCTCATCACCTTGGTCTTTCCCGTCCCTTGAAACAACCTGACATACTCCTCGGACGTCAGGGTCTCATGAAAATAATCAGCCACCGGAAAATGTTCAAACCAGCAGTCAAGGGCCTTGAAACATGGGCTGCCCATGTTTTCGGAACGGCAATAGGAAAAGTGAATAGCGTGCCCCAGCCTCGGGCACCTTATTTCATAATCATCCCCGGGTGGTGTAATGTCTTTAGTCATAATTCCCTCTCCTTTCTAAAGCCTGCGGTTCATTCGGTAAATGAAACCTCCACATCAACCGAAATCCAAAGCACGAAATTCGAGACAAATTCTAATGACCGAAATTCGAATTCAAAAAAGCATCCCCCATTCTTCTTCTGTCCTCTGCCCTCAGTCCTCTGCCCTCAGATCTCTGTCTTCTGTCCTCTGCTTTCTGTCTTTCCCCTCTTCTTAACTTCTCAACTTCTCATCTTCTTAACTTCTGCCTTCAGTCTTCCATCCCACCATCCTCTTCCCCATACTGCCTCTTTCTCCTCCAGGCCCTGAAGAACCCGTACACCAGTGCCAGGGCCGCCAGTGAAAACAGGATCTCATAGAGATTGTTTATCAGTATGGCTATCCATATTGCGGATTTCTCCATGTCCTCGTGCCAGCCCCTCTCAAGCTCTTGAAAAGAGACTGAGAAGGTCTTTATTATCGCTGAATCGATATCTTCCCCGTCCTTCAGGAGATTCAAGAGCGAAAGTATCCCCCTGGCGCCCCCTACCTTCGCCATATATTCAGTAAAGCCTTTGCTCTCGGCATAGGCAAGCATGAGCATGCTTCCGTCATCGGGAAAGCCATCTGAAAGGTACTTTAAGCCTATCAGCCTGTTCTGCCGGGATGCCTCGCTGAGTATCGACCTTTTCTCCATAACAATATCGGCCAGCCCCCCGCTCGCCCATTGGGCAACGCCCTCGTCAAGCCACCTGGGGAGCCTTTCACTTTCTATCTTTTTATGCAAAAGCAGGTGACACAGCTCATGTTTGATTGTGGCCTCAAGGGTAAAAGGGTCCGTCATCATCTTCGTATAGTCAACGACGATCACACCCTGGTCGGGCAGGGCATAGGCGACTATAAGGCTGTTCCCGGACATTTTTTGGAATGCACTGTTGTCTTTAATAAGGACAATCCCCGGTTTAAAATCAATCTCCCAGCCGATCATCTCTTCAAGCTCAGCCTTTATAGAAGGGTAAATCCCGGCAGCTGTTTCCGCTACAGCACGGAGGCCGTCATCAAAGATTATTATGCTCTCTTTTGCCTCAAGCTGGCCCCTCTGGGCATAGGTCCGTCCCGCTGGTGCGAGTATAAATATCAGAAGGAAAAAACGTAGTATCTTCTTCAGGGCATATTTTTTGAACATGTGGAGAGTACCGCCGATGAAGGG
Organism: Desulfobacteraceae bacterium; assembly: GCA_041310455.1. GTDB lineage: Bacteria > Desulfobacterota > DSM-4660 > Desulfatiglandales > HGW-15 > JAFGIC01. The sequence continues at coordinate 4,303 of JBFYXR010000195.1, forward strand.
TGTTGACCGGATGTAAAAAAGAAAACCCCCATAAGAATGAGATATCCTACGGGGGTTTTCAGAAAATTCCTTGAGTAATTATTTTACCGCATCTTTTAAAGCCTTGCCGGCCACAAACTTGGGGACCTTTTTTGCCTTGATCTTGAGCTCCGCCCCTGTCTGTGGGTTTCTGCCCTTTCTTGCTTTCCTTTTGTCTACCTTGAATGTGCCGAACCCCACCAATGTAATAGAACTGCCCTTTTTCAATGTCTTGGCAATAGTTGAAAATACGCATTCAACAGCCGCTGCCGCTTCTTTCTTCGTACTTACGACCTTTGCCACCTCTGCTACAAGTTCACCCTTATTCATCTGCGCCTCCTTTTAAAAAGTTGTGATAAAATCATAATGTGTAAAACGATAGAAAATTACAAGACAAATATCAAGCATAAAATGAGCATAAAGTCATTTTTGCCGCGATTTACCTGTGTTTCAGGCATCTGAGGAAGAGCTTCTTCATATCTGTAGGCCTTGTGCCGGACACCAGCCGGCGGTCTTGCCCTTTCCAGGAGCTTCTGCTATGTTCATTAAAATTTAAAACCGGCCGGCTTGAAGGCAGTCTCACAGATGTTATGGCAACAGATTGCCATTATGGAAGGCGCGCCCTGAGCCCGAAACCCGTATCAGATAGAGGAAATAAACATGAATAAATCCTATGTGCACGGCTACAATCATCGAGAGAATATCAGGCTCCAGGACCAGGCATCAACACTGGTTGAGCTCCTGCATTCAGACACATCCTACCCCGCCGGAAGCCGTGTTCTGGAGGCAGGATGCGGTGTAGGAGCGCAGACTGTCTCCCTTGCCGCAAACAGTCCGTCTACCTTCATCACATCCGTTGATATATCCGCGGCCTCCGTTGCCGAGGCAGAAAGAAAGACAACCGCCCTGGGCTTTAAGAACGTGCGGTTTCAGCAGGCCGACATCTACAGCCTGCCCTTCGGCCCGGGGTCTTTTGATCATGTCTTCGTATGCTTTGTCCTGGAACATCTGAATGAGCCGATCAAGGCCCTGCTTGCGCTCAAGGCAGTGCTCAGGCCCGGGGGCACGATCACCGTTATAGAAGGCGATCATGGATCGGCCTACTTTCACCCTGACAGCGAGGCCGCCCACAGGGCCATCAGCTGTCAGGTCGAACTGCAAAAACGGGGTGGAGGCAATGCAATGATCGGAAGGGAGCTTTTCCCTCTGCTGTGCAGTGCCGGTTTCAGGTCAGTACGCGTCTCTCCCCGCATGGTCTACGTTGATTCCAGCAGGCCTGAACTGGTTGACGGATTCACCAGGAAGACCTTCACGGCCATGATCGAGGGGGTTCGCAATTCCGCCCTCAAGTCAGGCATGATAGGGGAGGATGTCTTTGACACAGGAATCAGGGATCTTTACAGGACATCGGAAGATGACGGCGTCTTCTGCTATACGTTCTTCAAGGCATTTGGTGAAAGGGGATAAAAAACCAGGCCCCCATCCATATATTTCGGTTAGAGACCTGGTTCTGTTTAAAGATCGCTTATTTTTCTATCGCAGTTTATAGCGCTGGATCTTCCCTGTGGAGCTCTTCGGGAGCTCCTTAACAAACACTATCCACCTGGGATATTTGTATTTTGCAAGCCTGTCCAGGACCCATTTCTTCAGTTCCTCCTCCAGTTCCGGCGTAGGCTCATAACCCTCGCGCAGTATGACAAATGCCTTGGGCTTTGTAAGGCCTTCCTGGTCATTTGCGCCTACAACAGCATTCTCAAATACGGCCGGGTGTTCCATAAGGCAGTTTTCAACCTCAATCGGCGATACCCATATCCCTCCGACCTTAAGCATATCGTCGGACCTGCCGGAGCACCAGTAATATCCGTCATCATCCATCTAATACTTATCGCCGGTGTTTATCCATTCGCCTATCATGGTCTTTCTGGATTTGTCCCTTTTGCGCCAGTA
>JBFYXR010000197.1:0-3461 GCA_041310455.1 Desulfobacteraceae bacterium
TTTCCATAACCATTGTGAAATGAGGGTGGTTCTGACCTACTGTTTTCTGCACAATTTCCATCGCCCTCCAGTACAGGGGTTCCGCCTCATCATACCTGCCCTGCGCCTGATAAAGTTCGGCCAGGTTGTTCAGATACCCTCCGACATAGGGGTGGTCCCTGCCAAGGGACTTCTCATCTATTTCTATCGCACGTTTATAAAGGGGCTCAGCCTCGTCATACCTGCCCTGAACCCGGTAAAGTTCGGCCAGATTATTCAGGGGGCCTGCCACATAGGTGTGATCCCTGCCGAACGCCTTTTCCATCAGCTCCTGTGATCTTATATACATGGGCTCAGCTTCGGCGTACCTGCCCTGGTCCTGGTATAGTTCAGCCAGGTTATTCAGGCCTGTTGCATAGTTAGGATGATCCTGCCCGCGGTTCTTTTCATCTGTCTCAATGGCCCTTTTATAGTAAGGCTCCGCCTCATCATACCTTGCCTGGGACCGGTAAAAATTCCCAAGTTCATTAAGCGACTCCGTCAGATCCGCACAGTTTGCGCCGGGCGCCTTAACCCTTATGTCCAGCAGCTGTTTGTAAAGGGCTTCAGTCTCAGCATATTTACCCTGTCCCATGTAAAGATTTGCCAGATTTTTCAGCGTGCCGGCAAGGTATGCGTGATCTTTTCCGAAAAGCCTCTCCAGCATCTTAAGCGCCCTCTCATAATGGCTTTCAGCCTCGGGATATTTGCCCTGCACCTGGTAAAGCCTTGCCAGGCCAATAAGATCCGCGGCGACATCAGGGTGATTTTCACCCAGCGTCTTCTCGTCTATCTCCATAGCCCTCCTGCAGAGCGGCTCTGCATCCTCATACCTGCGCTGGCCCCTGTAGATATCCGCAAGATTGTTGAGAAAGCCTGCTATAGAAGGATGATCCTTGTCGTAATACCTTTCGTTTATCTCCACAGCCTGTCTGCACATAGTTTCGGCCTCTGAGTCTCTGCCCTGCAGGTGATGGATCAGGGCAAGATTATTAAGGCTCTTTGCCGTGGCAGGATGTTCTTTGCCCATGGCCTTCTCGCATATTTCCAGCGAACGCCTGTAGATAGCATCGGCATCCGTATACTTTCCCTGCGCCTTATAAAGCAGGCCCAGATTGTTTATGAACTGGATGACGTCGGGATGCTCTTTTCCGAAGAGGCCCTCCGCCAGCTTTAAAGAGTCTTCAAGCAGTGCGGCGGCTTCGGGATATTTTTTCTGCTGATAAAGCTCATAAGCCTTATCAGCCAGAGCTTTTAGTTTGTCTTTCTTTGAAGATGTGGAATCGATTCCCATAAAAAATCCTGTTGACCTCCGGAGTTACATTCAGAAATTTCTGTTTACGCAAGCTGTCACACTCTTTGAATTGATGATATCAGGCCTATGAGCGTCTGAAGCGCAGCGGTGGTTTTCTTTTTCATGCGTTACTTTCAAAAGCATGATTTGGTTTATTTCTTTTTACTGATATAAATTTGCCGGAATAAAACAATTCCAAACCGGCTTCAGGTTATATTGGAATGATTAAATCTCTTTGCTTTCAATAAGGCTTTTAACTTATTAATTGCCCCTGCAGAAGGCCGCAAAAGATCTATGAGAAGTCCATGTTTAATAAATGATTTGTATTTCTCAGAAAAAATGCTGAAGTAGCAATTCAGGCATTTAAAATTCGTATCATAAATATATTTTCGATACCTTCTCTTGTGCGTTGTAGCAACCGCGCCTCTCCTTCCGGTATTCCAGCCTTTAACACCTATAACCTGAGCCATTGGATTGGAATGGAGAAAATTGGAGATACCTTCAGCTTTAACGGTATTCAAAAATTCAATATCAACTTCATGTCCGTAACCATTGCTGCACACTTTACGAAAGACATTAAAAGTCTTTTCCTCGGCCTTAAATGCCGTCGAACTTAGCGTGCCATACAAAGACCTTGAAAATTCCCAGTATGCCTGATAATTCAAGTTGTAATATTTTCGTAATAATCCCCCTACAACCTTATAATTATCCAGAAGCTGCGACATCGCTTCGATATAGGTATCAGGATAAAAATCATCATCCTCAAAAAAGATCACCTTATCGCCGATATTTATTTTTTCCAGGGCGGCAAGTATATTTTCTTTTAAGGTGATTCTGCCCGGACTCGCGTTCCTTCTGAGAAGCATTATTTCCATATTGTTAATTTTTCCATCAACAATATTCTCCAGTTTCCGGACCCCATCATCAACTATGATCCACCTGTCCGGTTTAACGGTCTGCCGCATCATAAGCTCATAACATATTGCAAACTGATGCAGTCTATCTCCAGTAGGTGTAATTGCCGTCAGCATTGAGACTCCCATAAAAAAAAGAGCAGGTAAATAACATGTGAAATTTTAAAATACATGTAAACCGGAAATAAATATTTAATAGTCGCCTTTCAAAAGCCACCTAAACCTGAGATAATTTCTTCCAATATTTCTTGCAAAGGCATTATTAAATATAAAGCGGTGGAGTTTGCTTCCGGAAATATAAAACTTTTGCCTTGTGATTGTCTTAAGATAACGCCCTTTAAAGGCCCTATTATATTTCTTTTGGAATGCCTTCTTCAATGAATAAAATTCTTCGTCATAATTGCCCGTGCTTTTATGATAAAGATGGAAATCAATTACATAGGCATTATAGCCCAAGATTGACGCGATCAGACAGATATCGGCACCATAAAAGTGAAACCCTTTCAAATCGGATGAAACTGCAAGATTGGCTTCCTTTTTTATTAAGATAAAATTTTCATCAAGTGTTATAACCTTCTGGGGGAAGGACCTGCCGCTTTCCCTGTAGACCGGCGGATCACCATGTGTAATCCTGGCTGAGGCGAATTTTAGATTTATTACTCCTGCATTGCCTGTCAATGCCCATTTGGGATCGATCTTCTCTAATTCAATAATGCGTTTTTCCAGATCATCAATATTGTCATACCTCAGTTCTATATCCTGATGGCAGATGATTATATACCTTCCCTGGGCCCTCTGCAGAAAGATATTAAATGCTTCATAAGCATCATATCTATTCTCCTGTGAATTATCTATATACAGATACTCACATCTGTCCCCGGAAAACCCTGCATCGATGAAAGACTGCAGCATCAGCTGATATTGATCTATCCTTGTCACTAAAGTGCAAACGCTGAAATCATATGGGAAGTCATAACCGGTTATCTTCGCCGCAGTTCTTTCGATTGAATTCATGAGTACAGATTCTCCTCATGTTAGAAACGACGACTTAAATAAATGGTTACACCCCGCACATCATATTGAAGGTTTTCCGGAGGAGGATCACTCTCTTTAGACTTTCTGCGTGCCATGTCCAGGCGATTGCTGACATCGACACATAAATCCCACTTTGGCATGATATCAAGCAGTTGAGTGCCGAACCCGAAGTAATAACCGTAAGCGGGCGTATCAACATT
>JBFYXR010000198.1:0-2938 GCA_041310455.1 Desulfobacteraceae bacterium
CCTCCAAAAACACTAAATTCGTAGGATATATTATCGGATTTATAATCCTATTGTCAATAATGTTTTCTGCCTCCATCAACCCTTTTTTTACATTTTCTTGACCGGCTTCAGGAAAATAGCAGTAATCGCTCCTATTGCAGCGATACCAAGCATGATATTAAGTGACATCGCATACCCTGACGCCTGCATGGCTGTCCCGCTGACCATGGGACCGACGAAACCTGCGAAAATGCCTATTCCACATGCAAGACCGCCAAGAGTGCCGGTGATCTGTTCGGGATAGTACTTCGCGATGTACCCCAATAGCAGTGGACTTATAAAGGCTGAGAAAAAGGCGCATCCACATACACAGATCCACAGGAGCATGTGATTTGACGCCATGGCAGGGATATTAATTAACCAGATAAAAACCGCTCCTAAGACAAACCCTGCCAATACGACCGGACGTGCATCTCCTTTCAGGAACTTTTCTACAATGAGCACGCCTGCAAATGCACCGCAGATCCCAATCCAGGAAGCGACTGTCAGTAATATCCCTGAATCACCGGGATCGTAACCTAATCCGCCAGGGGCCACGGCGTTTAGATAGCTGGGGAGTAAATCATTGAAGACCTGAAAGAACCAGGAGTATAAAGCTACGCCGGCTATTACAACCCAGGTAACAGGTTTTGAAAAGGCAGTTGTTAAAGCCCCCATAAAAGGAGTTTTTGTCATGTCTTCTGCGGGCTGTTTTGAGACTATAGCTGCTATAACTGAAATTATCAGGCCAAGGATGCAGATCGGGGCCAGCCATGCCAATGCCGTCTGCCAATTTTGCATGGCCTGATAAATTTTAGTGATTGAAAATAAACCGATCGATACGCCCAACAATACCGGCAAACCTGCTATAACTATAATGAGGTTTCTTTGTCCGGGAGGGAAGTATCTGGCTGCAAACGGGACTCCGGAAGCAAGGATCGGTCCGGCGCCTATCCCCTGGAGGGCCCTGATTAAGGATATTCCCCAGGACGATGAACCTATAAAGGGCGTCAGAAGCGTTCCTGTGAGGATTATTATCAGGCAGACTATATAAACCTTTATTATTCCGAATTTATCAAGAAGAGGGCCTCCGATAATTGAGCCCAGGGCTGCAAAGATGTTGAAGGTAGCCATGGTCATCAAAAAAACCTGCCCCATTGAAAGCTGCGGCATAGTCTTGATAATAGCGCTCAGCAGGGGCGCAGGGGCAATTAAGAAGATCGATGCTATTGCCATCACAATAAACATCGTGACAAAGATTAACCAGCGAAAACCGGTATTAGTGTTCGCGTTCATGATCTTTCTCCTTTTAAATGAGGTTTTATTTAAAACGGTCAAAGATAAACCGTTCTCATTCTCTTTCCAGGCATTCCTCCTGCCCAGGTAATGGTAAAACAAAATACACGATTTATTGCCCGGGATGGTTAATATCTGTATGAAGAAGGAATTTGATGATGTATTCCCACCAGCAAAATGCAACAAAAAAGCATACGGAAGAAATGATTATAATTATCCTGGAATTTAGAGTGAAAGTCAGGCATACGCCGGCGCCCAAAATGGCACCTAAGATGCCATATATAAAACGGACAAAACTGAAATTCATATCAGCTCCTGATTATCTTTATGTTCCCTTTTTAATTCTATTTAATTCACTGTCCCTTCCTGCCTTTTTGAGTGCGTCAACCAGGAGAAACTCAATCTGGGCATTGATGCTGCGCAGGTCATCCGCTGCCCATTTCTCAAGCGCGGCATAGAGGGACTCATCAACCCTGAGAAGAAACTTCTTTTTTTCACTCATTGATACAATGTTCCTGTATTGATAATAGGCTGTATCTCGGATTCGGAGACAAGGGCCACCATGAGGTTGTTGACCATTGTGGCCTTTTTCTCTTCATCAAGTTCTACAATATGTTTTTCGCTCAGCATGTTAAGGGCATCCTGAACCATGCCTACGGCCCCCTCAACTATCTTGCGTCGCGCCGCGATGATAGCCTGGGCCTGCTGCCGTCTGAGCATAAGCTGGGCTATCTCAGGCGCGTAGGCCAGATGGCTGATCCTGGATTCAATAACTTCAACGCCGGCGACAATCAGCCTGGTTTTAAGCTCCTGTTTCAGACGGTCAGCGACCTGCCCGGGATTGGCCCTGAGGGATACAGGTTCATTGTCCTGGGAATCATAGGGGTATTCAGTGGCTATCCCGCGTATTGCAGTCTCGCTCTGTATGGCAACGAATTTTTCAAAATTATTGACATCAAAGAGGGCTTTTGCGGAATCTACGACGCGCCACACCACTACCGCTGCAATTTCAACCGGATTGCCGTAAAGATCGTTGACCTTTATCTTGTCGCTGTTAAAATTCCGGATTCGAAGTGATATGTGCTGTTTGATTGCGAATGGATTGGCCCACCAGAAGCCGTCTTCACGAACCGATCCGATATATTTACCGAAGAGCACGAGAGCACGAGCCTCGTTAGGCTGAACAATAAGAAACCCGAACTGATAGATCCCCGTACAGATTAACAGTGGGATTCCCAGCCATAAAAGCCCAAACATAAACTTGCCAACTATTAGATAAAAAACCCCGATAAGGGCAGCCACAAGCATCACATCAAGGAAAAGCGCGGTATACCCGCTCATCCGACTGACTTTTGTCTCCGTCATTATTTCCATATCTGAAAGACCTCCTTTTTATATGATATCGGAATAATATCACATTGATATTATAAAGTCAATGCTTTTCTTAAAGATGCATGACAAATGACTTGTGTGATATTGAACCTGTAAACAAAGGTGAGGCAAAGGTTTATTCAGATTTCTTTTCTGTGTCTTCCTGTGACCCTGAAGTGCTGTTCCTGAGGGCTTCCATTTCCATAAAGACTTTATATCTATCTCGTTCTTTTTTAAAGTATGCATCAAGCTG
>JBFYXR010000199.1:0-3781 GCA_041310455.1 Desulfobacteraceae bacterium
TCTCATGGCCGGATCGGATACCGTTATCCTAAGGCACCCTGAAAGCGTAAAGCTTGTCAGGTCATATATAAACCTGATGACAAACGGCGGAAGCGCCCTCGATGTCGCAGGCATTTCCAAAAAACTGGATACAATAGGCGCCGACCTTGCAGACCTTTCACCGACGCCCAGGCTTGATTTTGAAGGTGCAGTGGCCGCACCCAAGCCTGAAAAGGCTGAGGAGGAAAAGCCCAAAAAGAAGGCCTCTGAAAAGCCAAAACAGGCAAAGGAAAAGGCGGCTAAGAAGGAAGAAAAGGCAGTTGAGACAAAGCCGAAGGCTGATGCAGAGGAGAAGGCCAGGATCGAGGCCGAGGCAAAGGCCAGGGCAGAGGCGGACGCCCAGGCAAGGGCCGGCGCGGAGGCAAAGGCCAGGGCGGAAGCGGAGGCTAAAGCCAAGGCTGAGGCAGAGGTAAAGGCAAAGTCTGAAGCTGAAGCAAAGGCCAGGTCTGATGCTGAGGCGAAGGCAAAAGCCGAGGCGGATGCCAGGGCCAGGGCAGAGGCGGATGCAAAGGCAAAGGCGGAGGCGGAAGCCCAGGCAAAAGAGAAAGAAAAAGATGATTTACAGGCAATAAGATTAAAGAGGGCACAGGAGCGGGAGAAACATGATGCCGAGAGGCAGGTCTCAGAGGATACAAAGGCATCAAGGACCCCCGCCGGGAGACAACTGGACCTGGTTGACAGGCTGTCTCTTAATCTGGACCGTATACATAAAAGGGTGAAGTAGCTTTCAGCGTTCAGCTGTCAGCAGTCAGCAAAGAAGATTAATAATCTGACTAGTGATGGCCTTGAATTCACAGGGCTGTAAGTTTCATATTGTTTGACGGGTTAGTTTTTTTCCTCCCCTATCAGGGGAGGATTAAGGTGGGGTCTGATAAAAGCATCCCAGGTACCCCTCCTGCCTCCCCCTGAGAGGGGGAGTAAGTTTGTTTTAAGCAAAGACCTTTGGTGCCGGCTTTGCCGGATCAGGATATCCCGGGGCTGTTGTGTTGTACGGGATGTCCGCATTTTTCCGCTGATGTATTTTACAAACAACATTATGCGGAAATTTCATAATTAAACAATAAGAGGAGGAACCTCATAATGACTGCAGAAGAAGTCAAGGATAAGGCCGTTGAGGCCAAGGTAAAGAAGATTGTAAAGGCGCAGGATCTTACCATTGATCCGGCGAGCGCTATGATGATAGAAAGGTCGCAGGAATTGGGCGTTGAGACTATTTTTGACAGGGCACAGACTATGAAGCCATGTAATATCGGCGTTCAGGGGACCTGCTGCAAGAATTGCTCCCAGGGCCCCTGCAGGCTTCCGTTAACAAAGGAAGTTTCCGGAGGGGGAGAGGATACTAGAAAGGGTCTTTGCGGGGCTACCGCAAATACAATAGCGGCAAGGAATTTTGCCAGGATGGTGGCTGCGGGCGCCGCGGCCCACTCGGACCACGGCAGGGGAGTGGCTGAAACGTTCCTTGCAGCCGCAAGAAAAGAGACACATGACTATAAGATACAGGACACCAAAAAACTGCTTGAGATTGCCCCTGACTTCGGGGTTGATATTACCATGAAGGGAGATGACGGCAAGACCCTTGAACGCAATATCGATGAGATAGCCGTTGAGGTGGGTGAAAAAGCCCTTGCCCAGTGGGGGCAGCAGACAGGCGAGGTCTGTACGCTTAAGAGGGCGCCGAAACCGCGATACGAACTATGGAAGAAGCTGGGTGTTATACCCAGGGGAATCGACCGCGAGATAGTGGAGATCATGCACAGGACACATATAGGTGTGGATCAGCACTATGAGAACATCCTTGAACAGTGCACAAGGTCCGCACTTGGGGATGGATGGGGCGGATCCATGATAGCCACAGACCTTCAGGATATACTCTTCGGGTGTCCCTATCCGGTTAAAAGTTCGGCCAACCTGGGTGTATTAAAGGCCGACCATGTGAACATAATTATCCACGGACATGAACCCCTTTTGAGCGAGATGATAGTGACTGCGGCGGAACTCCCGGAGATGATAGCCCTTTCAAAGGAAAAGGGCGCTAAGGGCATCCAGCTCAGCGGCATATGCTGTACGGCGAATGAGATACTGATGAGACATGGGGTTCCACTGGCAGGTAATTTCCTGCAGCAGGAACTGGCCATTATAACCGGGGCTGTTGATGCCATGGTGGTGGATGTACAGTGCATCATGGAGAATATTGCCAATGTGGCTGACTGCTTCCATACAAAGGTAATCACCACGAATCCCAGGGCGAGGATCGCATCAGGCCATACCATACATATAGAATTTGACGAACATACGGCATTTGAAGACGCAAAGAAGATCGTCAGGGTTGCTATTGAAAACTTTCCCAACAGACAAAAGGAGGTCATAATCCCCCGGTATTCATCAGACCTGGTCGCGGGGTTCAGTTATGAGGCCATAAATTATCATCTGGGCGGGACCTTCAGGGCATCATATGCGCCGCTTAATGATAATATCATCAACGGCAGGATCCGCGGTATAGGCGGGGTTGTCGGCTGCAATAACGCAAGGACGAAGCACAACGATGGGCACATTACAGTGGTTAAAGAACTTATAAAGAACGATGTTATTGTTCTGACGACAGGCTGCAATGCTATTGCCTGCGCCGAGGCCGGATTGCTTACGCCTGAATCGGCGAAGGTGCATTGCGGGCCGGGGCTGGCCGAGGTGTGTGAGACGGTTGGAATACCTCCTGTCCTGCATATGGGCTCCTGCGTGGATAACAGCAGGATACTGATGGCTGCCACAGAGGTAGTGAAGGCAGGGGGGCTGGGCAATGATATCAGCGACCTTCCTGCGGCAGGGTCTGCCCCTGAATGGATGAGCGAGAAGGCCATAAGCATCGGGCATTATTTTGTTACATCCGGCGTCTATACGGTGTTCGGGGTTACGATGCCGTTGAGCGGGGCGCCAGTGTTTGAGAACTACCTTTACAGGGAGCTTGAAGGGATATACGGCGGGATGTGGGATTGTGAGCCTGATCCTGTCGAGCACGCCCGCAAGATGATAGCCCATATTGACAAAAAGCGCAAGGCATTGGGTATCGACAAGGCCCGTGAAAGGGTGTTGATGGACATGGCCGACCGGCAGAAGCTGGAAGCGGCGTAAGAAGGGAGGAAAGGATATGTCAAAATTAGTAGCATTCGCGGCGATACAGGGCGCATACAATATTGTTTCCAAGACTGAAGGCAAGTACAAAAGGGCACTGGAGACCTACGGCGGGGCACAGAAGATTGAGTTCCCCAATACCGCTTATTTTTTACCCATAATCTATTCTTTAACCGGGATAAAGGTGACGGATCTTGATTCGGCCAGAAAGCCCCTTGAATTTGCGCGGAAACTCCTTCCGCCCCATGTCAAGAAGGACTGCCATCTCCCGTACCTCGGTCCGCTGCTTGATGCAGGCATGGCGGCCCTCTTTGCAGAGGAGATATTCGAGGCTATCCGCTACGTGGAAGACCCCGGATTTTATCAACCCTCGGTGGAAGACCCTGATATCGAAAACGGGAGGATATGGCTGGGCGCTGCCGACGACGCGATCATGAGGAAACGCGGTGTTGAATTTGTGGACGGTACAGCACCCGGATTTGCAGCCATCGTGGGAGCCGCCCCTGATTCGGCAACGGCCAAGAAGATAGCCGAGGAGTACCAGCTCAAGACAATCTATGTCTTCATGGCAGCCAACCAGAACGGCACTACCTTTGCCGAGCAGCTTATTGAGCAG
>JBFYXR010000202.1:0-7518 GCA_041310455.1 Desulfobacteraceae bacterium
GTGTTCGCCGGATATGACACCGTTAAGCTCAAGCGCGGCATCAAATATCTCATGGGCCGTCTTCTGTGCGCGCGCATAATGCTCGGGGTTCTTTTTGTCCGTAAGTATGCATGGATGAAGGTTCCCGTCTCCCGCGTGACCCATGGTTACGATCATGATGTCATTCTTTTCGCCTATCCTTTTGACGCGCTCCATCAGCTCCGGGAGCTTATCCATGGGCACGGTCACATCCTCGGCCATGGCCGTTGGCGCATTGCCGTAGATCGCGGAGAACCCCATCCTCCTTGCCGTCCAGAAGTTGTCCGCCTCCTTCTTATCCCTGGCCTGCCTCACATCCGCCGCCCCGGCATCGTAGCACATCTGGACTACCTTCTCCGTCTCCATCCTGACTGTCTCGGCAGCGCCGTCCAGTTCAAAAAGAAGTATGGCCTCAGCCTCGACCGGCAGCCCTAGGGGCGCGGACTCCTCTATCCTCCTGATTATCCAGTTGTCTATCAGCTCCGTCTTTGCAGGCCTTATGCCCTTTGACAGTATCCGGCTGACCGCTGCATTTGCCGTAATGATATTATTAAAAACCGCCAGCACAGTCTGCCTGGCCTCGGGCATGGGCAGTAGTTTCAGGGTTGCCTGGGTCACTACCGCGAGGGTCCCTTCAGACCCGCAGATCAGCAGGGGCAGGTCATAGCCGGTGACGTTCTTTATTGTCTTTCCACCAAGGGAGATAATCTCGCCAGAGGCAAGCACTGCCTTCATACCGAGGAGGTAATGTTTAAATACACCGTATTTCAGCCCGTAGGGCCCGCCGGAGTTTTCGGCAACGCACCCGCCTATTGTGGCGGCCAGGAAGCTCTGTGGGTCAGGGGGGAAAAAGAGATTCTGCTTTGCCAGCTCCCTGTTAAAGTCATTCAGCACAACCCCTGCCTCAACTGTTGCAGTGAAATTTGCCGCATCAATCTCAATAATGCGGTTCATACGCGCGGTGCAGAGCACGATCCCTCCGAAAACGGGGATCGATCCGCCGCTCAGGTTCGTGCCTGCGCCCCTTACCGTAACCGGTACGCCGTTCCTGTCGGCAAGGGCCAGTATCCGGGATATCTGGGAGATATCCGTCGGAAACAGCACTATCTCAGGCATACCCTGCCAGTTGCTTGTCGCGTCATAGGAAAAAGCTGTAAGATCGGCCTTCGAAACAAGGACCGATTTATCTCCAAGAATTTTATGAAGCTGTGAAATTACTTCCTTTGTAATCGCCATTTTCTATCCCCGGAACAATAGGTTGATCACTCCAGGACTCATCAGGATATTGCATTTCCCCGGATGAATGCCTTTTATATCCTATCCATAGACGTCAAGAGATACAAGGGAAATTTAAAAAATATTTTTGGTGACCTAAAGGTTTATGAATGACCTGTCGTGAAGTTTTCTGAAGGCGGTTTGATATTCATGCGCAGGGCGCGTTCGGCCGTCGTGGTCCCGCCCCGGCGGGACGAAGTCGGCCGGTGCAGGGATCGAGTGAAAGGCTGAAAAAAAAGTTCCTGAAAGGGCTGCATTCAGATGAGCGCTAGTGCAGCGGCCCGGAGGTATGGTTCTCAATAAAATAACCGAGCATTTTCTCCTGAAGGGGGGTCAGAGCGTCGAACTCAATGCCCCTCCTTCGAATGGAGACATCAAGGGAGTCAATATCCTCCAAAAGCTCCACATCAGAAACAGGCTTATAGCCTATGTCTCCAATCATGAATTTGTTATCAGCGGTCGCAATAGAAAGCCTCTTGAAATCATTAAGAGGCTCTCCATTCCTGTAATATCTGTAGGCAAGGCCCTTCTCGCTAATGTCTATTATATCGAAACGCACGTTTGAATCGGTGCCGGGTATAACAAAAGTATCCCCATCTGCGATATATCTCCTGCCTGTCCTCCGGTCAACGGACGCCTTGTCCAGGACACTGCGGACTGCTTTCGCCAGGCTGTTCATTCGAACCGGCTTGGCCATGATTTCCCGTATGCCCAGTTCTCTCGCCATTTCAGCATCTATCTTCTCATTGTATCCGGTTGACATTATTATCGGTATGTCAGCCCTCATGGCCCTGATTTTTCTTATAAGAATATCGCCGGTCATGCCCGGCATAACCATATCAGTTATAATAAGGTCGTAATTGAAAGGCCTCAGGCTGAACTCCTCGAATGCCTTCTGGCTGCTGCAGAAGGACGTTACATTATACCCTAGCTGTTCCAGTACAAGCCGCATCGTGTCTGTAATCATCTCTTCATCATCAACAAGCAGTATCCTTTCCTTTCCCTTCGGACTGACTGTTTTTGAAGGAGCCGAAACCTCGGCAACCTTGGCATCAATTATCGGGAAAAGGATATCGAACCGGGTGCCGTTTCCCACTTCGCTGGTCACCCTGATGCCCCCTCCATGGTTCTTTACGATTCCATGGACCATCGCAAGCCCCATGCCCGTGCCCTTGCCCGCCTCTTTGGTCGTAAAGTACGGGTCGAATATCCTTTCGATTATCTTAGGATCTATGCCGTGCCCGTTATCAGCGACGCTCAGACATACATACTCTCCCGGAGCGAGATCAGCGTAGTCCACGTGGCATTCATCCAGGCTGATATTCCCCAGGCTGACGTGCAGAATGCCGCCGAATCTGTCCATGGCATGAGCCGCATTATTGCACAGATTGATAATCACCTGATTCATCTGCGTACTGTTTGCCATTATTGAAAAGGTCTTTTCAGGTATATCTCTTCGAATCTCAATATTTGTCGGAAGGGATGAACGGAGGAGCTTGAGGGATTCGTCAAGCGCGTTTTTCAGGTTCGTAGGCTTTTTCTCAGAGTCCGCCAGACGGCTGAAACTCAGGAGCCTTTTTACCATTTCTTCGGCCCTGGTGCTGGCCGTAAGGATCTTGTTTATATATTTGTTTACCGGATCATCATGGTTAACGGATTCGATCGCCAGTTCCGCGCTCCCGATTATAATCCCGAGCATGTTGTTAAAATCATGGGCTATCCCCCCGGCAAGGGTCCCGATGGTCTCCATCTTCTGTGAATGCTGCAGCTGTTTTTCAAGGCTTTTTTTCTCAGCCTCGACCTTCCTCCTCTCATCTGTGTTCTTCTTTTGTTTCAAAACCATTTCAACCCGCATCATCAACTCATCGGGCTCAAAGGGTTTCCTTATGTAATCATTGGCCATCTTTCTTATGGCCTCAATGGCATAGTCCATTGAAGCATCGCCGGTCATGATCATAAACATGGTATCAAGGCTGCCCCGGTCCAGGGAGTCGAGCAGTTCAAATCCGGTCATTTCCGGCATCATGACATCCAGGATGGCAAGATCAAAGATATTCTGATTTAAAAGCCTCAGTGCCTCCTTTGCGCTGCTGGTCGTATCTATTTCATATTCCTTATGTCTTAAAAGGGCCTTAAGGCTTTCCAGGATCATCTGATCATCATCCACTATCAATATCTTGAGCGCTTTTTCCATTTAAGTCTCCCTGCGCATGAAATAAAAGAATATATTCCTGCTCTCCTGCCTTATAAGCAAGTTTTATTTAATATACAATAGTCAGCTCAAAACTCGTCAGGACGCCGGCTTTAAAGGCAGCTCAATGATAAAGCTGGTGCCCTTTCCTCCGGGACTTTCGCATGTTATCGAACCGCTCAACCTGTTGATAATTCCTTTTACAATAGACAGGCCCAGCCCCTCATGCCCAACCTTTGAGGTTGAAAATTCATTAAAAAGCTTAACCCTGATTTCATCTGAAATTCCGGGTCCGTCATCTGTGATGCTTATCCTGATCCTTGCATCGGAAACGCCTGCCCCGTCTGCGCCGTCGGCTTTCTGCCGATTCGGAACGGCGGATGTTTTAATAACAATGTTGCCGCCCCCTGGCATTGCCTCCACGGCATTTTTTATCAGGTTCATAAAGACCTGCTTGAGGTTGTCCCTTTCCGTTATAATATCCGGGATGGAGGTGTCGTTATCCAGCCGGAACTTTATACCTGCCCCCTCCTCTATAGACCCGCTGGTGAGCTTGATAATATCAAGAAGGAGCGCATTGACGTTGACAGGCTCTCTGGGCATCCTGGCCGGCTTTTCCGATGACGCCGAGAATTTTTTCAGCATCTTTACTATGCGGTTGATCTCATCATTGATAATCCTTATCTCATCATGCTCAATATCATGATCAGACAGCTTCATCCCCAGAACCTTGAGATAATTCTTGATAACGCTTAACGGGTTATTGATCTCGTGTATAATCTTCCTCGATAATATCACCCCGGCCCCGATATCATTAGGCTGCGTTTCCTTGATTGCCTCATCTTTCCTTTTCTTGTCAAGGAGCGCCGGAGCGCACTGGCGGGCAAAGGAGCTCAGGAGGTTTATCTGCTTGGAAAGAAGGGAGTATTCCGCTTTCTCGACCCCCATGACGATTACCCCCGCAGGTTCATTGTTTGAGATCATCGGGACGCATAGTATACCCTCTTTACCGGCAAGATGAATAAGCTGAAAGTCCATTATTGTAAGCTCGGATTTTTTCTGGAACGAAAAGGAATCAACAGGAGCTTTCTCATTGAGACATTCCGCCGGCATGCTTGTGCCGGGACGGGCGGATACACACAAACCTTCAATGACCCTGAAAAAATCATCTTCTTTTGAGCATTGTCCGACAAGGGCGTTTTCATCCCTGTCATAGAGGAAGAAGAACACATCGGACTTTCCGAATAATATCTGGAGGCCCTGTCTTATAATCTGCAGAACTGATCCCTTGTCCTTAGCCCTCAATATGTTCTGCATTGTATACGCTATCAGAGAGGTGTCACGGACTTCATTTGCCAGATTAAACAGCGCGTCATTCCTGGCCGTGCCGACCGCGGGCATTTGATTGGTCGGGATTTCATCCATTCCGAATGCCGCAAAAACGTCATTTAATCTTGTCTCCGCATATATAAGGTACTCTTCAACCTTATCGCTGTTGAATCCTAAGAGTGTTTTGGCGGAGTTGAAGATCTCATCTTCATCAGGCGCCTCCTGCCCTGCCATCATATTGGCGAGATACAGGACCTTTACCGGCGGAAGGGATACCGCCACCTTTTCAAGAGGATAATGATGATACAGCAGAGCGTCAGCCATGAATGGATAATGTTGCCACCTGTCTACCAGCCTGTAGGCAAGGTAGCAATGATCAATTCCTATGGTCTTCTTTTCCTTTAATATGAAATCTCCCTGATCCTCGTTATCCGATAAAAGCTTGCCGTATATGTTAGGAAGAGATGTGAACAGTATAAGCTTTCCAATATCATGTAACAGGCCTGTCAGGAATGCATCATAAGGGGACTGGTTGGGAATATCTTTTGAAATAAGCTCCGCAAGAAAAGCGCATTTCAGGGAATGCCGCCAGAAAAGACTCAGGTCAAAGTTTCTTCCATTCAGCCCTTCAAATATCGATCCCGCTGAACTGCATGAAACCATAATCCTGACCGCATCAATCCCGAGCAGGCTCAAGGCGTCCTCAAGATTTTCCAGTTTTTTTCTGGACCCGTGACGGCCTGAGTAATACATGTCAATGACTTTAAGGCTTAAGGCAGGGTCCATTTTTATCAGATCGGCTATTTCACGGATGTTTTCCTGCCCGCTGTTGCAGGCCCTGATGAGTTTAAGATTGATTTCGGGCAGGGTCGGCAGATTTTTGCTTCCGGCCAGGAGATGCGAAATAGTGCTGGATGCATTTCCATTGCCGTCAGGTTTTGAATATCTATCATTATTATTGTTGTTGATCATTAGCTGATGATTAACCTGTGCCTGCCGAACAAAATCTGAATAACAGAAAAATACTTTCAAGAATGAACTTTTATAAGCAACTCCGCCTCTTGACTATAACTTACTAAAACTATAGCAGACCTGTTTTCGTATTTCATATATTACATTTTTTATTTTGTCAACAATATATAGCTACTTCAAACGAATTTATACCATATATAGTGGATATAATATTTGCATGAATATCCTCTACCGATAAAACCTGCCCACAGGGGCCAATACGGTGTCCTATTAATACAGAAACCGCGCTCAGGACATTGTCATATATTTTGCAATAAGATCAAGGGATTAGGAATTCTTAATAAGTTCTTTCTTATCAGCAATTAACATGCCAGAAACGGATGCCGGAATATCGATGTAAATTCAGCAGCATATCGCCAAGCACGAAATTCCGGCGGAAAAATCATGTAAATAAATACCAACACTTGTGTAACCATTTTCTATTATTTGGCAATATATTACACAACTATAAAAGGGTATTTACTTTTTTACCACTAAGGTTTTAAAAACAGTTATTATCCTGAATCAGCAGGCCTGCATGATCCGGGATAATAATGTTGACACATAGAGCCCGATCTTCTAAGATCCCGTGCAGTTTGAATTGTTACCAGCTGAATTAATTAATAATATTTAGTAGTTATCTGTTTAAAAATAGAGCCTGAAAATTTTTTACATGGAGGACTCATGGGTCTTTTACGCGGATCAGCAAGCTTCTCAAGGTATATTGTCAACGGGACCCCGCCTGAGGGCTACCTTGATGAATACGCACAGAACATAACCCGTTATTCTTTTCGCGGTTTTGATGAATATTCAGATGAGGACCGATCTACAGGATGGGTGAACATCATGAATATCTTTGACGCCTCATTTGACCAGAAACTGTTTCACATCTATCCATACCTCTCCCTCTCGCTCCGGGTGGATACAAGGAAAGTCCCATCCAGCGCACTCAAACAGCATTGTCTGGAGGCGGAGCACAGGATAATGGTCACTGAGAACCTGGATTACATGTCCAAGGAGCGGCGCAGGGAGATTAAGGAGATGACGTTGAGCCAGTTATTAAAGAGGGCCATACCAAGGACAAACACCTATGATATGATCTGGAACATCAAGTCATCCGTTCTTATCTTCGGATCTGTTTCCAGCAGGACATGCGACGAGTTCGCCGAATTATTTCTGAAGACATTCGATTTAAACCTTTCCCCCCTCTTCCCCTATTCCCTTGCAGCCATGGGCCTTTCAAGAGAAGGCATAAATACGGACAGGCTTGATTCGATCCGGCCGTTCGATATAAACGGAGATTCAGATGGACATACTTGAAAAAACTGAAAAGACCGAGACTATCGGCAAGGATTTCCTTTTATGGCTGTGGTTCAAGAGCGAAACACGGGGGGGCATCTTTGACATTGATGACAGCCTTAGCGCGGAGATCCTGATCGACGGCAAGATCACCCTTGAGACCGATGAGATACAGGATTCAGTAACCTGCTCTTGCGCCAACCCGCTCATGAAAGAGGCGCGTTTTGCCCTGATGGGAAATAAAAGAATAACAAAGGCGGCGATCAAGCTGACAATAAACGAAGAGGATGAATTCTTCTTCAGGCTGGATTCCCGGTGGATGAATTTCAGGCTTTTAAAGACGCCGAAGGTCATTCAGGACTTGAAGGGTGACCCGGAGGGATTTTTTTATGAAA
>JBFYXR010000204.1:0-2661 GCA_041310455.1 Desulfobacteraceae bacterium
GAATTTCTTTTAATCTTTTGCGTCCCTGGATGCATGTCCTTCAAAATCGTTGTCGAAATATGAATGTATCCCTCTCCCATCTCCTTACCTTTTGAGCCCAGGTCGGGATTCCATCCTCCTAATAACCGGATTCATACAGTTTTCGGGAGCCGTGCAGGCGGATGCACAGGGAGGTTTCTTTTTATTGTGATTTTTAAAGGATTCCGGGTTTGTCGAATAGGTTATTGACGACTCTGAAGATGGATTGTAGTATCAGACGAGAAAGGTAGTCTCATGAGCATCGATGTATAAATTATCAAAAGGGATGATTTCGAATGGCTTCCAGGGAAGTGAAATCCTGCAGTGCCGACTTGATGAAGGAAAGATTGGAGGGACTGTATGCGCAGTACAACCACAGGAGATATGTGCATCCTGACCCCCTTGAATTCCTTTATGATTACCCCGATCCGCTCGACAGGGAGATAGTCGGGCTGATTGCCTCATCCCTGGCCTACGGCAGGGTTGCACAGATATTAAAGAGCGTTTCGATCATCCTGGAAAAGATGCAGCCCTCCCCGAGGGGATTCATTACGGGATCATCCGCGAAAAAACTCCGGTCAGCCTTCTCAGGCTTCAAGCACAGGTTCACCACGGGCGAGGAGATGGCATCAATGCTCCTGAAGACGAGGGAGCTTATCGAGCAGCATGGCTCTCTTTATCGATCATTTTTAACGGACCTGGATAAGGATCACGAGAGCATAATGCCAGCCCTGTCATCTTTTGTGAAAAGGTTCAACAACAGCAATACTGATCCAAAAAGCAGCCTGATGCCTGATCCTGACAGGGGGAGCGCATGCAAGAGGCTTAACCTGTTTTTAAGGTGGATGGTCCGGAAAGACGATGTCGATCCGGGAGGATGGGAGGGCATTCCAGCCTCAAAGCTGGTTATTCCCCTGGACACCCACATGTACAGGATCTGCGGCAGTCTTAAAATGACATGCAGAAGGCAGGCCGACATGCAGACCGCCATGGAAATAACGGAATATTTCAGAAAGATATCGCCGGAGGACCCTGTCCGGTATGACTTTTCAATAACAAGGCTCGGCATAAGGAGCGATGCGGACCCTGCAGATTTTTTAAAAGACCTTCGATGCTGAGTCGTGAAACGTGAGGCGTGAGGGGTGAGGCGAAGGGCAGAAGATGAGAGGTTGAGAAGTTGGGAAGATGAGAAAAAGATAAAGGCGTGAGTGGTGAGGTGAAACCAAAAGGCGGATCTTGAGATCCGCCTGAAGGTCGATAAAATTGAATTAAAATACTTACATAAAACTGATCATTAATACAGTGTCGTACCGTGATCCACATACAGGATCTGGCCGGTTACAGCCCTTGATGCGTCGCTTGCGAAATAAAGGATTGCCTCCGCCTGGTCCTCTACCTCTGAAAACGGCAGGGTTACATCGATATGCTTGGCGCAGGCAGCCGCAAATTCCTGATTAAAATGCTTGAATGCCTCCGGGGCGTTCAACGGCGTCGGGGTCGGGCCCGGTGCGACCGCATTGCAGCGGATTGCAGTCGGTGAATACTGAAGGGCTATGTTCTTGGTCATGGCATTGACGGCAGCCTTGGCTGCACTGTATGAGATGCCTGCAACGCCCTGGCTGCCGATGGATGAAATGTTTATGATCGATCCCTTGCCGGCCTTCTCCATATGCACCAGTGCATACTTGCTCATATAATAGACAGAATACTGGTCGATCTTGACGACCGTGTCATACCAGTCCTCTGTGCAGAGATTGATCGGCATATGTTTATCGGCTATGCCCGCATTGTTGACCAGTACGTCAATCCTGCCATACTTCCTGATGGTTTCATCTACGATCTTTTTGCAGTCATCCTTCTTTGATACATCACCCTGGACTGCCATGATTTCTCCGCCCTTTGCGGTGATTTCATCTACGACCTTCTTATTTTCAGCATCACGCCTGCCGGTAATAACAACCCTGGCGCCTTCCATGCAGAAAAGCATTGCTGTTGCGCGGCCTATCCCGGAATTACCACCTGTTACAATTGCTATTTTATTTTCTAATCTTCCCATTTTAATGCTTCCTCCTTTTATTTTTATGAACGGGGATTCAGTTAATTCTTTAACCTATTATCAAGGGATAACATATAATTAAATCAGCCTGGTGTGTCAATAAAGAATCGGTCAGGCTCAGTCCAATCCCCGGCGGCACCTTTAAAGGGGCCTGTCCATGGAAATGGTGCTTGCGGATTTTTATGGCTTATGTTAGGTCTTAAATGACAGAATAGGTGATTAACTCATGGATTCTTAATGATTTTTAGACTGAGGAGTTCAGGTTTTGTTTTTTAGTGTAAAGACATCTGAAGAGGTTCTTGAGATCTTAAAGGGTTTCAGCCCTGTCGGTGAAGAGACAATCTTTATCGGGGAGGGGCTCAACCGGGTCCTGAGCAGGGAGATATTCTCCCGGGAGGACCTCCCCTGTTTCCCCAGATCCTCCATGGACGGTTATGCGGTGAGGGCCAGAGATACCTTCGGAGCCGCTGAGACCCTTCCGGCCTTTCTTGAGGTTGAAGGGGAGGTCCTGATGGGCCGGGCCCCGGCAGGCGCGGTGACACAGGGAAAGGCCATAAGGATCTCGACCGGAGGCATGATGCCTGAAG
>JBFYXR010000205.1:0-3831 GCA_041310455.1 Desulfobacteraceae bacterium
ACCGGAGGGATGTCTTCCCATATGGAATTAGCCATGTGGTAAAAGGCATCTTGGATCTTTTCGTACGTCTTTGGATATTTCCCGAATTGCGTACTCATCGAGACAATAGCGGCATTTTTGGCCACGTTTGAATAATGGTTTCTATAACTCTCGGTAGGGAAATTCTCCGGCCCCTGCATGAAGTATATAGGGGATTGACTGTGCATTATTCTATTCTTCAGCACCCTGTTTCTGATCCTGAGAGGCGATAGCAGATGAGGACATCTGCTGCCCGCCGCCTTTAAAGCGGCCAATTCGGTCTGCTCGGCTGCCATTGCGGTGCGGGTTTCAAACCCCGCGAGCTTTTTACATGTCAGTGCACATGTGGACGCCACACCTGCGGCAATCAGAAATTGCCGTCTTCCCATAAATTTTTGTACCAAACTCATGACTTCCTCCTTTTTATATTGTTATCAAGGTATGCCTGAATAGGCCTTGCATGCCTTATCTATATTTTTATCTGTTATCCATCTGCCGAACAATTGAATAAAACAGGCAATAGAATAGATTTTTAAAAATCAAAATATTGGGGGATAGAAAAATTTGGCTAAAAGTTCACACCTTGCCATATAATCAATCGGATTTTATCTGATTCGGGTCACTGTTACAAACTGTAGTGTTGAAAAGAAACGGCAGTCCAACCGCTTGCCCTTGTCGCAGCAATTTTGATCAAACATGAAAATCCTAAACTTCTTCGATGGAATTACGTCCTGATCTTATTATTTCAGGCAGCCGGAGAAAATAGTTTCCTTCCTCTGTTTTGCCCCTCTTGATACAGCCGTTGCCGTAGATCCTGCACTTCTTTTCAAGCTCTCGGTGGACCGCCAGGGTCTGTTCCCTGTTCAGGCAGCCCTCCTGCAGAAGCTTGGCCATGGCCCTGATCCTGAACCTGTCCATCCCCTTCAGCATGGATGACAGCTGGTCAGGGTGTCCCCCTTCCTTGACAAGAAGAAACCTGTCTATCAGGTGTATCGGGTATCTGCATCCTATCCTCAGCCACAGGTCATAATCCTCGCACACGGGAAAGTCTTCGTCAAAAAGGCCTACCTCGTCAAAAATACAACGCCTGATCATGACCGCTGAGGGGCTTACAACGCAGAGCTTGAGAGACCGTTCAAATATGTCTCCCGAAGGCTTGATATGCTTCTTCCATGGGTTGACGCGCACCCCGTTCCTTACCCATATCTCCTCCGGCTGGCACGCAACGGCGTCAGGATTTTCCGTGAAGTACCGGACCTGGGCATCGAGCTTTTCAGGCAGCCAGTAATCGTCGGAATCAAGAAATGCCACAAACGGGGATTGTGATGCTTTTATGCCGCTGTTTCTGGCGGCAGAGACCCCGCGGTTCTCAGAATGGCTGATAATGGTAATCCTGTCCTTGAAGCCTGCAAGGACATCCGCAGTCCCATCGACAGACCCGTCATCTATTACAATGACCTCAAAGCCGGTAAAGGTCTGTCCCAGCACGGATGATATCGCGCGCGATACCTTCTGCGCCCTGTTGAATGTGGGTATGATTACAGTTACTTCCGTCACGGCATCATCTGCCAGATCAGTGCAAGGAGGCCGGCAGCCAGGAAATTACCTTCAACGAGGTATTCAAGCAAAGGCCCGTGTTGAATCCTGCCCCTTTCATAGACTACGAGCATAACGGCCAATGCGGATAGAGGAATAAGCAGCAGGAACGAAAAGGACCCTACGGCCTTTAATAGAGGCGCTATCACAAGTATCATAGCTGTGGCAACTATTATGGTCTTTAAAAGAAGCAGGGTTTTCCTTTCACCCAGGGTAATGGGAAGCGTCTCTATGCCAACAACAAGATCGCCCTGCACCTCAAGCACATCAAAGAAGGCCGCCCTTACAAAAACCGTCATCAGGACAAATAAAAAAGTGACCAGCACATTTGTCCAGTGAATTCCAAAGGATTCAAGCAGGGGTACCAGGGCAATAACGGCAGCCCACCCGAGGGCCTCCACCAGGTTTTTTGAACCCGGGATATCCCTCATCTTTGTATATTTCCAGAGGTGCCTTACGCTCAGGGGCACCAGCGGTATGCTGTAGATAACGCCCAGCAGACTCAACCCTGCTATTGCCGCTAAGACAGGGGCGCCCATTTGCCATGCGGTAAACAGAGCGCCGATAATGGCGGCAATCCCGGACAGTGTCAGGAATATTTTATACCTTTTATAAAAGCCCGCCCTTTCACGGTCATTATAGGTCCCGGCGCCCTTATCCAGAAAACGGTTAAAGACGCGCATAGCGTAAACATAAAAGAAGGCAAGCAAAGGATGAATAACATCCGGTCTCCTGCCGGACAGCATGCCGGAGGCATAGGATAGACAGAAGGCCCCCAGGGCAACCATGATGTTGCTTAAGAGAAGGAACTTTAAGCTTTTCTTTATCAATCGGCCCAGCCACGTCTCGCCGCGGCCGCGGATGGCCTCTATCTCCTTGACAACATTCCTTATCATCCAGTTCGGCGTTGACGCCCCGGCAGTGACTCCTATCACCTCCATGGACGCAAGCCTTTCCTTGTCCAGTTCCTTTTCTGTTTCAACGTGAAAGGTTGGCTTTCCGCTCTCACTGGATATCTGTGCAAGCCTCTGCGTATTGCCGCTGTGATAGCCGCCAACAACTACAACACCGTCGACCTGCCCTGCCAGGAATTTGATCTCCTTCTGCCTTTCGCTTGTGGCCTCACAGATCGTATCAAACACAACGGCATCGGGGTAACGTCTCCGGATGGCCCTTGTTATATCGCTGAATAACTTCTCGTTCTGGGTAGTTTGAGCAACTAGAAGCAGCCGCTGCGTGACAGGGAGCTCGGAAACCTCCTCCTCTGAGTTTATGATATATGCGTTCCCTTCTCCATACCCCTTGAGGCCGATCACCTCCGCATGGTCCCTGTCTCCAACAATAACGGTCGTATAGCCCTTCTTGGCGTGATACCTGATAATAGCCTGGACCTGGGCAACCTTTGGGCATGTGGCATCAATTATCCTCAGGCCTGAGGCTTTAAGCACCTTGCGCTCGTTCGGAGGGATCCCGTGGGCCCTTATGATCAGCGTGCCGTTCTCGAGTTCATTTATATCCTCCACAGACCTGACATTTTTTGACTCAAGAAGTTCGAGGACCTGCGTATTGTGTATAAGAGGGCCATAGGTGAAAAGCGGACCTTTTCCCCTGTTTGCCTCTGCCAGGGTTATCTCCATGGCCCTGCGCACGCCCATGCAAAATCCCGCTGTTGCAGCAAGTCTGACCTTCAAGATCGCACCTCCTCAAGGGAATTGAAATAATCGTCCATGCTGGATATGAGAGAGTGCATATCCTTTATCCTTGTGAACCTCTCTCTGAACCTGCCGCTTCCCGGCAGACCCTTCGTATAGGACAGGAGCAGCCCCCTCATGCGAAGGGCTGCCCTGTGCTCCTCCATTACATCGGACAGAAAATTATAATGCTCCATTATCAGGGACCTCCGCTCGGATATATCAGGGTCATGTATAGGCAGGCCCTTCTCCAGCTGCATTATCTGTCTGAATATCCATGTATTTCGCACAGCCGCCCTTCCGATCATCAGACCGTCGCATCCTGTCTCCTTTTCCATGCGAAGGGCGTCTGATGGCGAATTGATGTCTCCATTGCCGATCACGGGAATCTTAACAGTTTCCTTCACTCTTTTTATGAGGGACCAGTCCGCCCTTCCTGAATACCCCTGTGTAGCGAACCTGGGGTGAACGGTTATGGCGTCAACGCCGCAATCCTCCAGAATATGTGCTGTTTCAAGGGCTGAAG
>JBFYXR010000207.1:0-11848 GCA_041310455.1 Desulfobacteraceae bacterium
AAGATCCTTAAACCGGACGGGGAGATATTCATTATCGCCAACAGCCAGCCGGTTAAGACAAACAACACGGCAGAGATAACATTCAAGACATTGAGAGAGAAAAAAAGGTTCATTATCTTTACCCATATATTCAAGACCCGGAAAAGGTACCGGATAAAAAACTCCTCCATCACGGTAAATATCTTTGATCTGGAAAGGTATCTGGGCAGCCGTTATATAGAGCCGGATATCCTTGGCAGGCTGTCCGGAGGCATGGACCTTGAAAAGATGTCTCTCAAGGAAATAGATAACCTCCCTTTTCTAAACATGCCTTTATATGGTGAATTCGACTATGACCAGAGAAAGGCATGGCTCAAGATCCTCCCTGTATATTTTGACGGGATTTTCCATAAACCCCTGATCACTCATTCCATGACGGACAGGTGGAAAAAGCGGTTTTCTATCAGGGATTATTCCCCTGATTACATGCTTATCTATCTGGGTCAGAAAAAGAGGTCCGGCGTGGACATCGCGGCCTTGAAAAAGGATGTATCCGAATCAAATATTGCCGGTTCTTCTCTGCACATGCTGGCCGATCATGTCGATTCGTTTGACTATGTTATACGCTGTCTCAATATCCTGAAGGATATTAAAACAACAAACATTGCCGACCTTCCTGAGGTCTTCATGGAACGGCTCAAGGAGCCCTTTGAAAACAGGAAAAGGAGATACACAGGTTTAAACGATGTCTTCAGGCTCATGTCCAAGACCGGCAGGCTGGAGGAGGTTAATGCCTGTTTCAACCCCGATATGGTAGAAGGCCCCAGGACAAGGGTGATGGACAATCTTGACCTGCTGCCGCTTTTTGGTTTCAGCCCCGGTGAACTGAGGGAAATTATCCTGATCATAACCGGCCATACGACCGGCGAAAGAATTCTATCCGGCAAGATGAACGAAAAGACATTGAAACCCCTGACAGACAAGGCAAGCAGGCTTGACCGCAAGGACGCCGTCAATCTTTTAAGGTATTGCCGCTTAATGTCCCTGGCCGAGATAATGGCTTTAAGAAAAACAGGCATGACTCAAAAGCATCTGGTAGAGATTTTTAACATTTTTGACCTGCCCTTCAAGGTGGTTACTGCAGATGACATGGATTGGGACACCATCCTGGATGAAAAAATTTCCGCCTTGGGCGGAATCCATAATAAACTGGTGCGCAGGCTCTTAATGATGATGAACCGCTTCGAATTCCTTGATAACTGGGCCGAGCTTATCGTTAAAGGAGAAATGGAGCGTGATGTCATAGCAAATTACGACAGGAAAAAGATCTGGGAGATTGATGGAATTATTGATCTGGTAAGTATACTGGACAGGTTCAGAAACAAGTTCCTGAAGGATGATCCCTTGCAGTCTCCGGTAATATACAGAAAGTTTCTTAACACGGAATTACACGGCACCGGCCAGATATTTGAGAGCATGGACAGCCAGCTGGTCTTTATCCTTCTATGGCTGGCGGTTAATGTCTCACGAGGCGACATCGTCAACTTCAATCCTATCCTTGACGATTCGGAACACCCAGAGAAAGAACGCCGCATAAAAAGGGTTGAAGAAGATATAAGGGCGATTAGGAAGGACAAGCTGGATATCGAGGCGCTTAAACAATTCAGCAGCGAGCTGTATGAGAACAACTCGGCATTTTATATAAATACGGGTTTCAGGTTCATGATGAACAGGGAGACCCAGTCCCTGGACATACACCATATCGACCTGGATGAGAAGATAGATCAGTTCGAGCTGCTCGCAAAAAGCTTTTCCGGACGCAGGATATCCGAACTTAAAGAAACCGAACTTGAGCATATGGAAAGGATCTTCGCGGATCTGGAGGATTTTTATCTCACTCACAGGAGGCTTGTTTCACGGCATGGATCGGATTCGGGCATCCCGGAAAGGCAGAAGCGATGGCACCTCAGGGTAGAAGAGATCAGAGAGTACCTGAAAATTAATTTCGTTAATGCCATCTTTTCGCCGGAGGATATCTATACCGATCTTGAGATACTTATACACCATTCACCAAGCATCCTGCGTTTCGCCCTGCCTGAGCTTATGGCGCTTCAGAAACTCAACCAGTCCGGAAAGGCATATCTGAAATCGCCGATAACAGATCATATCCTGGCGTCCGCCAGAAAAATACAGGCGCTGATAAGGGGTGACCTGAAGGACTTCCAGGACATACAGACGCTGCACAAACTGGCCCAGATGGAATTCGGCCCCATGGCATCCGGCATTATCGGCTTTAATGACTCGCAGACAGAAGTCCTGATGTCCATGATCGGCCGTATTAAGCGGGATCCCATGCTGCTTGAGGCCCTTATCAAGAATCTTATCTTTCATGACATCGGTCTTACGCCTTCCCTCAGGGAAAAATACAAGGACAGGATTAACAGCGCCGACCAGTCGCGGGCCGGGGCCTTTTTCATTTTGGAAGAAGGGATACCCCTAAGGTACAACACAGGCCCTGACGTGGAAAAGGCCCTTGTTTTCCTGATAAAATATCATGACTGGATACTTCATTTCATAAAGGGCGAGCACTCCGTCTACTCCCTCAGGGAAATCCTTGATGAAAGCACCGAAGACCTTTTTGACGCATTTTTTGTAAGTTCGCTTATAATGACTTCAGCCCTCAGCGAAGGATGCATATCCGAGGACATGGCCGCCAGGATGATAGATGTGCGCGATCTCGCCCACAGAGTAATAAGAGGGGAGATAACCCTGGAGGATTCATTCAGGGAGCTTTATATTCAAAAAGGCCGCATATTCTTCGCGCTTGAAGAATATAAGAAGAACGGGATTACTGGAGGACAGACTCCGTCGGAATTTCTTGACTCATGGGACGGCAGCCGGATTGGCGGGGCGGATTATATTGAGTCAGGTAAAAATGTCGCTGCCATGGAGAGGATCTTCAGGTTGAGAAATCTTACCAACGTTGAATTCAATGACCTCGCCAAACTTATGGTCAACGTCCCGGTTCAGTTCATTTACAAGAAAAAAAGCTATTACGGTGTAAGCTGCGGCACCTTTGAAAAGGATCTCTCCGAGTCGCTCCATATCTATAACGTCATGCAGGACCTCCCTGATGACATACGCTCCTTTATGCTGGAGAGGCTCTCAGGCGACAAGATAAGGATCTACGGATTTGAGAATGTCGGCATACATCTTAACTATGAAAGCATGATCAAGCTCCTGTTGATAGCGTTTCTGGGCTCCCGGAAATTTGCAGCAGGGGCAACTCCTTTACATCTGGACTTTTTGAACATGGCTGAAAATATCGATAAAAGATTTGAAGCCATTAATGACACCCTCGGCAATATCTCCGTTAAAGAACTCTGGGACAGCAGGAACACGCTGAATCAGTTCTTCAACGCAAAGACGGGGATAATCCTAAAAAAGGATGAAGCCCACAGTGTCCTTACGGTAGGTTTCACGGACATTGTCAACATACGGAGCAAGACAGATCATATGGATAAGATCACCGACCTCGATCAGCTGAGGGCATATTATATTTACGGCATGGAATCCCTGAAGAAGACAACCTTTTTCACCGGGGACTATCAGGCAATGATGGAGGAGGCATACAATAAAAGGCTGAAGGAAATAATCGACCTGGTTATCCACAACGCGAAGGAGCAAATGGACAGTTTAAAAAATCCCAGGGAGATTGACCACCTGTATGCCAATCTTATTAACCGTTCTTTGTCGCTGGCAATAGACTTCAGCGAAGATCAGAAACACAGGCTGAACGACCTCTATGAGCTGAAAAAAGATGACGTCAGAGAAGAGAAACTGAAAGAGATCAATGGAATGATTGAGGCGATACATGACAGAAAAGAACTCAGGAGCCTCTGGGAAAAGACAAGGACCTATCTTCTGAACAACCGCCAGTTCCTCGGCAAGGAGTTCGAGACAATTATTGCAAAAAGGTTTGATGCTGCTGCAAGGAATATAAAGGACATGTCCTTCCAGGTCCATTTCATTACCTGAAAATATTCCCCCGATAATATTTCAGTTCATTAATAGACTCACGGATGTCTTCAAGTGCCATATGGCTCTTATTTTTTTCATAGGGAGGCAGGTCAGGGTACCATCTTCGCACCAGTTCCTTTATTGAGCTGACATCAATGATCCTGTAGTGAAAGAACCCTTCAAGCTCCGGCATATGCCTGGCAAGGAACCTGCGGTCCTGCCATATGGAATTCCCTGCCAGTGGAGACTCATCTTTTTTGCAGTGGAGCCTCAGGAATTCGAGGGTCTCTTTCTCAGCCTGAAGACAGTCATGCCGAGAGGCCCTGACGCGGTCCAGCAGCCCTGAAGCAGTGTGATGGGTCATGCTCCATTCTTCCATGCCGTTTAAGATATCCTCGGGATAATTGATCGCGATGTTAGGACCCTCCGCGAGGATATGCAGATCGTCATCCGTGATAATCGATGCGATCTCGACAATAACCATCTTTTCCGGGTCAAGCCCGGTCATCTCCAGATCTATCCAAACAAGCTTAGAACCCAATTGAGGACCTCCCTGCTTTTTGACCCTTAATGTCAGCAATGTCCGGTTAGGATTTTGCAAAAATAGTAACCGGCATAGGTGTCATGGGAGGCCCAATTTTTTAAATTGAAATGGTGCGGCCTGCTGAGGATTAAGCATCAAGCCTGTAAAGCGGGCGGAAAGGGACCTCAAATGCTATAGGGATTGAGGTCCCGGCAGATATTATTGATCATACCCGCCCGCTTTAGATCACCTTTTGCCGGAATTTTGCATCCGATCCATTTCAATTTAATAAAATTGGCCCTCCCATGACGAGGATGCATGCTAATGCAAAATCCTAACCGGACATTGCTGAATATAACCGATCCTTTTATTAAAAAAGATTATTATTCATTATGAAAAGATATTTGTTGAAATATGGCGTCCATTTAGTATGATAAATTTTACATTTCAAATTCAAATATAAATTATCACGGAGGTATTTATGAAGTCACCTATGACTATTAAAAATTTGGTGGTACTGATGCTGCTGCTACTGGTGCCTGTATTTGTCTATGCTGCTTCATCTTCTAAAAAACAAGAGGAAAAGGAAGTTAAAGCCGAGCAGGAAAAAGAGCTGAAGGCCAAAAACGAGGCCATTGATTTTTATAACCAGGGAAGGCAGAATTATAAAGACGGCCAGAAAGAAACCGCTATTTCCAACTTCAGCAAGGCCATAGAACTGTTCCCGGAAATTTCTTCAGATGCCTATTATTTCAGGGGACATCTGTATGCGGAGATGGGCAAGAATGACGAGGCGATAGCTGACTTTTCAAAGACCATCGAAATGACCCCGGAATACAAGGAGGCGTATGCCGAAGGGGCAATATATACTATAATCAGAATCAGTACGATCAGGCGATTCTTGATTTCAACAAGGCCATAGAAATGGCCCCTGATAACAAGGACAACTATGTCAATCGCGCATACGCCTATTCAGGCAGCAAACAGTATGAACAGGGTGTAGCGGATTTCAATAAGGCGCTGGAACTGGACCCCCAATCAGGCATGATTTATATTGGTCTCGGAACCCTCTATTATAATAACCGCGATTATGATAAAGCCATAACAAATTTCACCAAGGCGACTGAAATTGATCCCGCCTCGGCCAAGGCATACAAGTTCCGTGGAGATGCATACGGCCAGCAGGGCGAGGATGACAAGGCCGTTGCCGATTACGGCAAGGCAATAGAGCTGGATCCGAAGGACGGCGAGCCCTATTTCTCACGCGCGATGATTTATTATGTTAAAGAAGACTTTCAGAAGGCATGGGAAGATGCAAATAATGCTAAGAAACTGGGAGCATCCGTAGATGAAGAGGTTTTAGCGGAATTCAAAAGTGCCGCTGGCAAGTAATTTTAATGACTTGAGAATAACCTTATTTGGTCTTTTTAGAAAAAAACTCAAGGTATTATGGCGCCGATCGATGAGCATGTAAAAGAAAGACTTTCCGTCCTTATCGTCGATGACGAGACCAACATACGCAAGACCCTCACCTACTGTCTGGAGGCTGAGGGTCATGGCGTTGTCAGCGTCAGCAATTTCACGGACGCGATAAATGAGGCCAAAAGGCGCTCCTTTGACATGGCCTTTGTTGACCTTAAGCTCGGCAAAGACAATGGCATGGATCTCATCCCTATCCTCCTGTCCGATTCCCCCTGGATCAAGATTGTAATAATCACGGCCTATGCCTCGATCGAGAGCGCGGTCGAGTCCATAAGGAGAGGTGCAACCGACTATATCGTAAAGCCCTTCACAACCGACCAGATCAAGCTGATGACCCTGAGGATTGCCAGGATCAGGCAGCTGGAAAATCAGGTTGTGACCTTGAAGGAAAATATGCAGTACCTCGGTAAGGAGGATAGCCCCTTTCAGAGCGCAAATGCCTCAATGCAGCGTTTCATGGAGATTGCTAAAAAAGCGGCCCCTTCAGAGGCTATCATCCTCCTCAGAGGCGAAAGTGGAACAGGAAAGTCAGTCTTCGCAAGGGCCATACACAACTGGAGCGGCAGATCTACAAAGCCCCTGGGCATAGTGGCATGTCCCGCGGTTCCCCATGATCTTCTAGAGAGTGAGATCTTCGGACATGTAAGAGGCGCCTTTACCGGCGCGGTCAAGGACAATCCGGGCCGCATAGCAGCCTGCGAAGGCGGCACGATTTTTCTGGATGAGATCGGTGAAATGCCCTTTTCCATACAGGCCAAGCTGCTTCGGTTCATTCAGGACAAGGAATTTGAGCGCGTGGGTGAGGCGACATCCCGAAAGGCGAACGTGCGGATCATCGCTGCAACCAATTCAGACCTCGAAAAACACGTGGCGGAGGGAATCTTCAGAGAGGATCTTTTTTACAGACTCAATGTTATAAATCTTACTGTGCCGTCTCTGAGGGAAAGGCCCGAAGACATTATGCCTCTTGCCATAAGCTTTCTTGCCTATTTCTGCAGGATCAACCACAAGACAATTCAGGGATTTACTGATGAAGCCGTTAAACGGATGACAGGGTACAAATGGCCCGGCAACGTCAGGGAGCTTCGCAACACCATCGAGCGGGCCGTTATTCTTGGAAGCGCGAACCAGGTAGGCGATAGTGATCTTCCTGAAAATATCACCCCCGTTCCTGCATCAGAGGCACTGGGCGATATGGTCCCCCTGTCCGTCATAGAAGAGCTGCATATAAGGAGGATCATGGCAAAGACAGGCTCCCTGCAGGAGGCAGCGGAAATCCTCGGCATAGACCAGGCTACCCTATGGCGCAGAAGAAAGGCCTACGGCATCTGACTTCACCTCTCCATATATTATCCATTGCAATTTTCAATGCCTTAATATGCCAATCTTTTCAGAATTCAAGGCCCAATGCCTTTACTTTCCCAATAACTTATTGAATTTACTTTACTCAGCCGATGGCACGCTGTTTGCTTTTTAAAATGTCGGCTTCCGCCACAAAAAGGGGTAAATTTCCAGATGACACTGAAACAGAAGATCCTTACAGGGTACGGGATTATCCTTGCCCTTATGTGTGTCATTGTGGCGTGGACAATTTTGAATCATGTTTTACTGAGAAATTCAACAGAAGACATATTGCAGGAAAATTACCGGAGAATCACCACTGCAGGAAAAATAGTGGAGGCGCTTGAACGGCAGAACAATGCAATACTCATGATTTATCTTGGAGACCAGGAAACAGGGATTTCAAAATTTCAGAAGAACGACAGCGAAATCGACAGCCTCTTCGACATTGCAAGGGAAAGTGTGCATCTCCCTGGCGAGGAGGAGATTTATGAATCAATGGTGGCCTATTATGAGGATTATAACAAGCAGTTCTCCACCATCAGTTATCTGGCAGAAACAGATGAATCTCCGCAGTCGAATTTGCTTTTTTATACTCAGACAGTCTATCCATTGTTCCTGAGGGTGCGCGACAGGGCTATTAAACTCCGCGACCTTAATGAGACCGCCATGTATGAGGCCAGCATTCAGTCCCGGAATCTGGCAGGCAGGACCCTGTTGTCCACAGTGGTGGTTGCGGCACTGGGGCTTATCGTGGTGCTGAGCCTGAGCCTTATTCTTGCCGGGCGCATTGTGCGGCCGCTGAGGGAGCTCATGACCGCCTCCAGAAAGATATCCGAAGGCGACTATGGAGTTCAGGTCCGTGTCGACGGGAAAGACGAGCTGGGAAGCCTGGCGGGTGAATTCAATAAGATGGCCCGGCAGCTCAGACATTTTCGCGATCTGAACATAGAGAAGGTCATCATTGAGAAGAACAGGAATGACGGGATCATTTCAAGCATTGATGACGGGCTGGTGGTCTTTGACACGGACCTGAGGGTGGCAGGCATCAATCCCGCGGCGCGGAGGATACTGGACCTGGAGCTGTCGGAAGAGATCAATCTCAAATGCGGCGATATAATCCCGGTCCAGGTAGTCTGTGAGCTGATACAGAAGACCATTGAAACCGGGGTTAAACCGAAAGACATACCTGATGAGCAGCGGATAATAATGCTCCATCGCGAAGGGAAGGCATATCACTACATGTTTTCCATCAGCATGACAAAGGGCATGGAGGGAAATATCTCCGGGGTGGTTCTTCTTCTCAGGGATGTCACGAGGCTAAAGGAAGTCGAGGATTTTAAAAATGATTTCGTCATGGCCGCGTCACATGAACTCAGGACTCCGCTTACAAGCATGAGCATGAGCATAGACCTTCTTCTTGAACATGTGGCCCCGAAACTGGAGGCCAGGGACAAGGATCTTATACGGACGGCCCATGAAGAGATTAAACGCATGAAGGCCCTGATAAACGACCTGCTTGACCTTTCCAAGATGGAGGCAGGCAAAATCGACCTGGTCCTTGAAAGCATGGATGTACAGACGGTCTTCGATCAGATGAAGGATGTATTCAGCAAGCAGATTGGAGTAAAAAACGTCAGCCTCTCGACGGATACTGCTGAGGGGCTGCCGGGAGTAACGGCCGACGAGAACAAGATCATGTGGGTTTTAACAAACCTGATTTCCAATGCATTAAGGTACGTTCGCCCCGGGGGGCACATACGACTCACCGCCGACAGGATCGGCGCTCACGTCCACCTGGCGGTGATTGATGACGGTCCCGGCATCCCGATAGAATATCAGTCCAAGATATTTCAGAAGTTCGTGCAGGTCAACGGACAGGAGCCGGGAGGCACAGGGTTGGGCCTGGCCATATGCAAGGAGATAGTGCGGGCTCACAGGGGCACAATCTGGGTTGAATCATCGCTTGGACAGGGAAGCACCTTTACCTTCACGCTGCCTGTGGCTCAGTAAAAGTTTATGGCTTGACAAATCCGAGAGAATAAATGTATAGCCATTGAATCAGTTGTACCGGTAAAAAAGCAGGATTTTTCAATCAGGTTTTGTTGTTGAATTCGGATTTAAAAAAGGAAAAGCAATAATTCACGGGTGAGGCACTTCAGCACGGGCGCACAGGCAATCCTGCAGTTTGTCAGGGTTACTTATCAATGCAAACCGGCTGGGAGAGGTTTATTAATAGTTAGTTTGAAACATAATAATAATTAACACAGGAGAATTAAAAAATGAAAACAACAAAAGAACCAAAGCAGAAAGACACCAGAGCAGTTTCTCATAAGGCGAGCACGCTTTTCGCGATGATTGCCATCCCGGTTGAGTTGATAATAGCTATTATTATTTTTAAGTATGTAATGGGAGATCCTTCAAACTTTATAGACAACAATCCTGCCAATAACCCCCTTACCGGAAACTACCTGGGCACTGTTTATAAGGGCGGCTTTATTGTCCCGATCCTTATGACGTTGCTCATGATGGTTATTACCTTTGCCATTGAGAGATGGTGGACACTGAAAAAGGCAAGAGGCTCACAGAGCCCGTTCAGATTTGTAAAGGCTGTCAAAGAACACATTTCCAACGTTAATCTTGAAGCCGCAAAAAAACAGTGTGATATGCAGAAAGGTTCAATAGCCAACATAATCAGGGCAGGCATTGATAAGTATGAGGAGATGGACAAGATCCAGGGATTGACTGTTGAGAAGAAGACCCTCGCAGTACAGAAAGAGATCGAAGACGCCGAGGGTATGGAGATGCCGATGCTGGAAAGAAACCTGCCGATCCTCTCGACCTGCGCCTCAATAGGAGTGCTTCTGGGTCTTTTTGGAACGGTTCTCGGAATGATCAGGGCCTTCGCAGCCCTGGCCCACGCAGGCTCCCCTGACGCAACAGCCTTGGCCACCGGTATCTCAGAGGCACTTATAAACACAGCCCTGGGCATAGGCACATCGATGCTGGCAATCGTCTTCTATAACTTTTTCACAACCAGGATCGACCGTATAATATACACGGCTGCTGAAGCCGCTCAAACATTAATACGGACATTCTCCATCACCCATACTGAAAAACTTAATTAATAAATGGGGTAAAAAATTATGGCTAAAGTAAAGATGCAACGACATAGCCCTGTGCTAGACATGACGCCTATGGTCGATCTCTTTTTCTTGCTGGTTACCTTTTTCATGATGACTACCACATTTGCGCCATCAGACTTTGTTACTATCACTACACCCCATGCAACATCTGAGGTAAAGCTGCCTGAAACCAATAACGGCACAATAGTGATTTCCGCCGACGGCAGGGTCTTTTACAGGACGGATGGGACAAAAAATCTGAGGAAGCTGGGTGAGAGATTAAACGAGAAATACAGCCTGGGCTTAACCGAAAGCGAGCTTGAGAAATTCTCACGTCAAACCGGTTACGGCATGCCCCTGTCTGGTTTAAAGCAGTTTCTTAACCTCACTGATACCCAGCAAAAAAATACCACCTTGCCGGGCATTCCTGTTGATAAAGGTCAGAATGAACTTCTTGACTGGATTGTCTATACAAGGATAGTCAACCCCGATGTGCGCATGGTTGTCAAAGGTGACAAGACAACGAATTACCCCGTAATTAAAAAGGTTCTGGACAGCCTGCAGGACTGCAATGTCAACAGGTTCAACCTTATTACGGATAAGGAAACAAACACACTCATATAATTAAAAGGTATACATTATGGGAGAAGTAAATACCGAGCAAAGATCAAAAGGTGGAGATAAGGGCGGCATTGTCAAAAAGGGCAAGAAAATGCCTACGAGGATTGACATGACCCCGATGGTGGACTTGGCGGCCCTGCTCCTTACGTTTTTTATACTTGCTACTACGTTTATCAAACCACAGGTAATGCAGCTGGTGCTTCCGGAGAAGAACCAGGAAGACACCAACCAGCCTAAGGTAAACGAAAAAAACGTACTGAACATTGTCCTTGGTGAGGATAACAAGCTATACTGGTATATCGGCTTTACTCAGGCGCAGGTTACGGAGACCAATTATACCGATGCCGGCCTGAGAAAGGTCCTGCAGGAACAGAGCAACCTGAATGATAAACTGGTTGTTCTGGTCAAGCCCCAGGATGAATCAACCTATGAAAACCTGGTTGACACCCTTGATGAACTCACAATAAACAGCATTGCAAGGTATGCCCTTGTGGATTTTGCCGTAGAAGATAAGGCGCTTATTGATGCTTTTACGGGGGGCAGCCCGGCACCGGTTGGAGGGTAACTGAAGGGTAAACAATCATCAGGTTGATATTGTTAATTAAACCTCAGATTGTGACATTATTTTTTATTAAAAATCAAGTTTGGCATTCCTATTTGTCAGCAGGATCTTCCGGGAATGTCATTATGCCGCCATCTCATCCGGCTGCTTTAAGCGGCTCTGATGAATGGGGAAAAAGTGAGGAAGTATGAATAA
>JBFYXR010000208.1:0-2778 GCA_041310455.1 Desulfobacteraceae bacterium
ACGGGCCAGGGATCTCCCCGAAGGATTTAACGCCGCTGCCGATTCCATAGACTCCGGCAGGGCCTACGAAAGGCTTGAAAAATTAATTGAGTTTACGGGCAAATGTTGATTTTATGCATAAAAAATTATTAGAGATTATAGAAGAGAAGAAAAAGGAGGTCGCAGGCCTTAAACAGAATGGGATCATCAAGGCCGACGGCATCCCCGGCCTCCGCGACTTCAAAAGCGCTATCTCAAAATCCGGCAGGATAAACCTGATCGCAGAGATTAAATTTGCATCTCCCTCGGCAGGCATGATCCGGGGGAAGACCGACCCTGCTCTCATAGGGAGAATATATGAAGATTCGGGCGCATCCGCAATATCTCTTCTCACAGATAAAAAATTCTTTCAGGGTGATATTTCATTTCTCCCGGGTCTTAAAAGGTCCGTCTCTTTGCCTGTTCTCCGCAAAGACTTTATAATAGATGAGATCCAGGTGGAAGAGGCCTCCCTTTACGGTGCTGACGCAGCGCTCCTGATTGCAAGGATATTATCCAAGCAGCAGCTGAAGGATCTCATTATGTCATGCAGGGAACTCGGCCCTGTTCCATTAACAGAAGTGCATGACAGATCAGACATTGACAAGGCCCTCGAATGCGGCGCCGATATAATAGGCATCAACAACCGGGACCTCGATACATTCAGGATAGATATGACGACTGCCTTAAGGCTCGCGCCTTTCATACCTGAAGGCTGCGTTATTGTTGGAGAAAGCGGAATCAACGATGAAAGGGATATCCAGGCCTTAAAGGGTGCACGCATCAACGCAGTTCTTGTGGGATCAGCGCTGATGAAAGACAATGATATAGAAGAAAAGACAATCAGTATCGTGAAAGCGGGTCAATAGAAAGGTGGCTTGTCATCAAACAATCAGTCTTACGGGATAACACATGGTAAAGGTCAAGATCTGCGGAATAACAAATTATGAGGATGCACTATTCGCGGTGGAATCAGGGGCAGACGCCCTGGGATTCATCTTTGCCGACAGCCCCCGACGGATATTGCCGGAGGCCGCTCTCGATATAATCCGAAGGCTTCCCCCATTTATTAAGAGTGTAGGCGTATTTGTTGATGAGGCCCCTGAAAGGATAACAGAGATTGTCTCTCTCTGCGGCATCGACCTTATTCAACTGCACGGGAAGGAGCCCCCCGGGATCTGCGGGCAATTTATGCAAAGGGTCATCAAGGCAATTGCGGTTAGGGATAATTCCGTCATAGAGGATCTCCGGCCTTATCAGGGCAGGGTGCGAGGGCTTCTTCTTGACACATATTCGGAAAACCTGGCAGGCGGCACAGGCAGGACGTTTAACTGGGATCTGGCGATAAAAGCAAAGGAACTTGGGATACCGGTAATCCTTGCCGGAGGGCTCGGACCTTCAAATATAGTTGAAGCCGTTTCAAAGGTTAAACCATATGCAGTGGACGTCAACAGCGGAGTCGAGGAAAGACCTGGCAAAAAAAGTCATGTCCTGATTACGGAGTTGTTTGAGAAAGTCGAAAAGGCGCAGGGCACAGGGCTCAAGGAAAGAATTTGAAATATCAAATTTGAGATTTGAAATTTACCTTGCGCCCTGCGCCCTGAACCTTGCGCCGCAAACTTATTTCAAAAAATATAGTTGGAACAAAAAACATTAATATTAATGGAGCAAATATGCTTAATCCACGATATTACGGCGAGTTCGGAGGGGCATACATCCCTGAGATTCTTGTCTCCACCTTTGAGCACCTGGTAAAGGCATTTGAAGAGGCCAAGGCTGACCCCCTCTTCTGGAGGGAATATGAGGATATCATGTCATCATACTCATGCAGGCCTACGCCCCTTACGTTTGCTGAAAATCTGACCGCCCATTTTGGCGGAGCCAGGATCTATGTTAAGAGGGAAGACCTGAATCACACCGGTGCGCATAAGGCCAACAATGTGATGGGACAGGGCCTTCTGGTGAAACGCATGGGCAAGACCCGGGTCATAGCCGAGACGGGGGCAGGCCAGCACGGTGTCGCAACTGCGACCATGGCCGCCAAGTTCGGATTTGAATGCACGGTATATATGGGAGAGGTGGATGTGGAGAGACAGAGGCCGAATGTCTTCTGGATGGAACGGCTGGGCGCGGCCGTTGTACCGGTAAAGGACGGCTCAAGGACCCTTAAGGACGCCATGAACGAGGCAATGAGGGACTGGGCCGCCAACATGGACAACACCCATTATGTCCTCGGCACTGCGAGCGGACCTCATCCCTTCCCTGAGATGGTCGCATGGTTTCAATCCATCATTGGAAAAGAGGCAAAAAAGCAGATAATACAAAAGGAGGGAAGACTCCCGACAAGGGTCTATGCATGCGTCGGTGGCGGCTCCAACGCCATGGGGATCTTCAGCGGGTTCTTTGATGATCCGGTTGAGCTGATCGGTGTAGAGGCAGGCGGCAAGGGACCGGCTTCGGGGCGTCATGCCTCAAGGCTGGCTTACAGGGACTCCACGGTAGGGGTAGCCCAGTGCTACAAAACCTACTTTCTCCAGAACAGCGACGGCCAGATGAATGAGACCCACAGTGTTGCGGCAGGTCTGGACTATGTTGGCGTTTCGCCCATACTCGCCTCCTTGAGGGACTCAGGCCGGGTCCGTTTTGAAGCGGCTACTGACAGCGAGGTCCTGGAGGCGTTGAATTGTCGCTCAGGAAGGAAGGCCTTATACCCGCACTTGAATCGGCCCACGCCTTTGTGCAGGCATTCAAGG
The DNA here is from genome assembly GCA_041310455.1 of Desulfobacteraceae bacterium. Lineage (GTDB taxonomy): Bacteria > Desulfobacterota > DSM-4660 > Desulfatiglandales > HGW-15 > JAFGIC01. The sequence goes on from JBFYXR010000208.1 coordinate 2,772, forward strand.
AGGAGAT
>JBFYXR010000212.1:0-6270 GCA_041310455.1 Desulfobacteraceae bacterium
GCTATGGCAGAAATGAGCCGGGAGAGAGGGGACTCTATGACTTCCCTGCCTATGACATATCGCCCCTGTCAGGGCTGAGCCCCCACAGGAATGTCATCAATCGGAGGTTGAGGACGCTATATGCCCTGACTTCGGAAAAGAACCCAATAGTCGTAACCTCCCTTGAGGCGGTCCTTTTCAGGATCATGCCCAAGGATGCACTTATTAAGGCCCTTGAATACCTGGAGCCCGGAGAGGACATTGAAAGGGATTCGCTCCTTAAGAAACTGGAGACAGGCGGGTACCTGCGCACCTCGCTGGTGGAGGAGATGGGGGATTATTCCGTGAGGGGTGGCGTGATCGATGTGTTTCCGCCCATGTATTCGGCGCCTGTCAGGCTGGAGTTCTGGGGCGACCGCCTTGAATCCATCCGGCATTTTGATCCCGAGACCCAGAGGACCACTACCATCCTCAAGGAACTCAGCCTCCTGCCTGCAAGCGAGATAATAATGGCGGATGAGAACATGAAGAGGGCCAGGTCCATGGGCAGGCTTCCGGGAATCGGCGCTGAGGGCGGGAGCTTTCCGGGGCAGGAGGCATGGCTCAACCACTTTTATCCCAGGCTGAATACATTATTCGATTATTTTCCTGCTGACGGGATTATCGTGCCTGTTGAACCCATGAGCATAAATTCGGAGATGGACAGGTTTGTTGCAAGGTTTCATGCCGAGGTGGACAAATATCGCAATGAGGCCGCTGACCGGGCAGTGCCTTTCCCGGATTCCGAAGGGATATTGCTCTCAGCAGGCGAGGCGTCTTCTATGCTTGAAAGGTCACAGCGCCTCAGTTTCAGAGAACTGCTTATTGAAAAGGCCGAAGAACCCTCAAGGATCATTGATATTAAAGGCGCATCGGAGATCGAAGGCGATATGGAGGTGAGGCTCAGCGGAAAGGGCAAGGTCTCCATGGCGCCCCTGGCCGAGAAGATATCAGGCTGGCTGAAACTCGGGGCAAGGGTTGTGCTTGTGTGCCGCACCGAACAGCAGGCGGAAAGGCTTAAGGAGATCCTTGCGGGCTATAATATCCTGATCGAAGAGGTATCTGAAAAGTGGTACAGGGCGGATGAGAGAAAAAAACTCGGCATATCCCTGGGCAGGCTTGCCAAGGGCTTTGCATGGCCTGAGATGGGGCTGTATGTCGTCAGCGAGGATGAGATATTCGGGCCCAAAAGGGCAGGAGCCAGGAAGAAGGCGCAGGAGGGAGGGCTTGATTGGGCCTCCTTCAGCCAGCTCAGGGCAGGAGACCTGGTTGTGCACGAGGACCACGGCATAGGCAGGTACGGCGGCCTGATAAAGATGGAGATCGCCGACAAGGTTAATGATTTTATCATTATTGACTACATGGACAGGGACCGGCTCTATATCCCCGCCTACAGGGTCAGCGCTCTGCAGAAGTACATAGGCGCTGATGAGAATGACCCCAAGCTGGACAGGCTGGGGGGCACTGCCTGGGGCATGGCAAAGAGCAAGGCGAAGAAGGCCATCAGGGAGATAGCAAAACAGCTTGTCGAGATATATGCACTCAGAAAATACCGCGAGGGATTTGCCTTCTCAAGGCCTGATAATTATTTCAGGGAATTTGAGGCCACATTCGAGCATGAGGAGACCCCGGACCAGATAAAGGCCATCAACGATGTCCTGGCCGACATGGAATCGGACAGGCCCATGGACAGGCTTGTGTGCGGGGATGTCGGCTTCGGCAAGACAGAGGTGGCGATACGCGCTGCCTTCAAGGCAGTGATGGACGGAAAACAGGTGGCCGTGCTCGTGCCCACCACGGTGCTCGCGGAGCAGCACTATGAGACATTCAGAAAAAGGATGGAGCCCTACAGCATTGACGTGGCTGTCCTGAGCCGTTTCAAGTCACCTGCTGAACAGAAGGAGATTGTCGCAAAGGCAAGGTCAGGAAAGGTTGACGTCCTGATAGGGACACACAGGCTCCTGCAGCGGGACATAGGCTTCAAGGACATGGGTCTCCTGATAATAGATGAGGAGCAGAGGTTCGGAGTAAAGCAGAAGGAGAGGCTGAAGAAGTACCGGGCTCTTGTGGACGTCCTTGCGCTGACCGCCACGCCCATTCCCAGGACCATGCACATGTCGCTCATGGGCGTGAGGGACCTTAGCATTATAGAGACCCCGCCTGAGGACAGGCTTGCCATCCAGACCTACCTGACACCCTACGAGGAGTCCACGGTGAGGGACGCCATTGAAAAGGAGCTGGAAAGGGGAGGGCAGGTATTCTTTGTCCATAACCGCGTGAGGACCATTGATGCGATAGCCGATAAGCTCAGGAAACTGGTCCCGAGGGCGAGGTTCGCCGTCGCCCACGGCCAGATGCATGGGGACGATCTGGAGGAGACCATGATGAGGTTTCTGAGAAGGGAGATAGATGTCCTTGTATGCACTACCATCATAGAATCGGGGCTTGATATACCCTCTACCAACACCATCATAATAAACGAGGCGGACAACTTCGGCCTGTCACAGATATACCAGCTGAGGGGCCGCGTGGGCAGGTCATCCGAGAACGCCTATGCATACCTGCTTGTCTCAAAGGACTCCATGCTGACCAGGCAGGCTGAAAAGAGGCTTAAGGCGCTTATGGATTTCACGCAGCTGGGCGCAGGCATTCACCTTGCCATGCATGATCTTAAGATAAGGGGCGGGGGCAATATCCTGGGCTTCAGCCAGACCGGCCATATCGCCGCCATAGGTTATGAGCTGTACCTGAAACTGACAGAGGAGGCCATCGCCGAACTCAAGGGTGAGGAGTGGCACGAGGAGATCAATCCCGAGATCAATGTGGACATCCCTGCCTATATCCCCGAGGAGTACATGTCTGATATAGATGTCCGGCTTAACATCTACAGGCGTCTGTCAGGGATGAATGAGGCGGGGGACCTTGAGATAATGAAAGAGGAGGTGCGGGACCGTTTCGGGCCGCTCAGATCCGAGGTCCTTAACCTTTTCAGTGTTATGGAGACCAGGCTCTCCATGAAAAGGTCGGGGATAATGAGGCTGGATATAAGCAGGGCAGCGCTTATATTCACCTTTTCAGAAAAAACCACTGTCAAACCTGAAAGGCTAGTTAAGCTGGCTGAAAAACGGAGGCACAGAGTCCAGTTTATGGATGGGAACAGGCTCCGCATAGCCATCCACAGGGAGTCGGCAAATGATGCCCTTGCAGAAGCGAAGACTATTCTTAAAGACCTTAACTAAACCCCAACTTGCCAAGATTCTAAAAATATCAAAATCAACGGTCTATGCCTACTTATCTTGTTATGAAGCATCTGATTTATTATTTACCGATCTTATTCGCATGTCATGCGAGGAATTAACTCGTGCTTTATTCCAAAATCAAGAATCCATGGTCTGAATATTATTGTAACTTTTTTAGGATAAAAACGACTTAATTTTTGAAAACAACCTGTATGAGGAATTTGTAGGTGGCTAGTCATATTAATAAAAACAATTAAATAAGGGGGTAAATTATGCGTAAATCTTTAATCTTGGCAAGTTTGTTCGTATTTGTTTTTACTTCAAATGTATTTGCAGCCGATGTATCAGGAAATTGGGTCCTTAAAATGACAGGGCGACAGGGTGAGGTGTCAATTGATATGGTTGTTAAGGCTACGGGTGAAAATTTAAAAATTACTGCCAAACACCCGAGTTATGGAGATATGGTTGGCAACGGGACGTTGAAAGGGGAGGCCATAACCATGACACTATCCACAACAGGCGAAACAAAAAGGGAATATGAGCTCAAGGGAACTGTAACAGGGAATAAGATGGCAGGTACCAGAGAAGTCAAGATGCCTGCCCGTACTGAGGGCAGCGCTTCCGGCACTGGTGATAAAACTGCCGCCCGTGGCGAGGGCGCTCCTTCCGGCACCGGTGATAAAACTGCCGCCCGTGGCCAGGGCGGCGCTTCCGGCACTGGTGATAAAACTGCCGCCCGCGGCCAGGGCGCCCCTTCCGGTGCGGCTAGCCAAGGCGGTGCACCCAGCGGTCAGTCAGGTGCTCCAAGCCAGACTATTTCCAATGTCTGGACAGCAGAGAAGAAATAATCTTTAATTGATTTTGTCTTGAAATAATCGGAAGGGGTATTGTATGTGCCTCTTCCGATTACCTTATTCATTTCTATTTATTGGATACACTTGTGTTTTGGGAAATTAAACAAAATATTCTTTACAGATTTCCGTTTTCATTTTTGATTTTCTGCAATGAATCGCCATGGAGGAATAATATGATTGGCCGTAGGAAGTGCTTTGTACTGTTAGTTTCGATTTCGCTGATAATGGCGCTAATAATTCCGGCAGGGGCGGCCCAGGCGCCAAACGGTTTTGAGTACGACCAAAAAATATCAATCATTCACACCAATGATCAACACGGAATAGTAGACGGTGAACAGTATGTTAAAGGGCTGGCAGATAAAAGAAAGGCGGCTGGAGAATATGTCCTGACAGTAAATGCGGGCGATGTAACCCAGGGTGAACCCATTAATGTACTTACCGGGGGAGAAGGTGTTGTAAGGATCATGAACAGTGTGTGTTATGATGTGTTTGTCCCGGGGAATGTCGAATTCATACCAGACGAGGAACGATTTTTAAAGCTTCAACCGCTGATTGCATTTCCTGTTATCGCCGCAAACTACTTTGATAATGACGGAAACAGGGTCTTTGACCCTTACATAATCAAGGAGTTTGGAGGTATCAAAATCGGTATATTCGGCCTGGCAGCATTATCTGAAAGCCCCTACTATGAGATAGGTAAGGATTGTGTTGCAGAACTAAAAAGTAAGGGATGTGACGTGATAATCGCCCTTGTGCACCTGGGTGTTGGGGCCGCCTATAATCCTTCAGGTACGGGCCTGGCTGAAAACGTGGCTGGAATTGACGTTGTCGTAGACGGTCACAGCCATACAGTGCTTGAAAAAGGCATTTCCGTAAGAGATACGCTTGTCGCGCAGGCAGGAGAGAAGCTCAATTACATTGGTATTACCGAGCTATACATCAAGAGTGAAAAGATTATCGATAAAAGGGCCTCACTGATTGACAGGGCGACTTATACGAGCACGATTAAACCTGATGCCTCTGTTGCCGCAATCATTGCGGAGGAATTAGCTGCTGTAAACAAGGTTACATCTTCTGTTATCGGGAAGACATCACATCTCCTTGACGGTGAAAGAAAGAGCGTCAGGACCTCTGAGACTAACCTTGGCGATATGATAGTTGACTCCATGAGACGGAAGACCAATGCGGATCTGGCTATCTTACAGGGATCCATGATCAGGGCATCCATCGCTGCCGGAGATATTACAACAGGCTCTGTTCTAGGCGTGTTGCCCATGGGCGTTATTGTTACCATGATAGAGGCGCCCGGCAGGTTTATCCTGGATATACTGGAAGATGCCGTCAAGTCTTACCCTGAGCAAAGCCCCGCATTTCTTCAGGTCAGCGGTCTGATCTATTCCTTTAATCCGAACGGAAAACCCGGCAAAAGGGTTATAGAAGTAATAATGGATAACGGTAATCCGCTTAATCCCGAGGCAAGGTATAAGGTGGTGATGCCGGATAAGTTGGTTGAAGATATGCAAAAGCTTGATTACGGCGAGACTGTTATTGGTGAATATGGAGATTATTCCAGTATATTTATCGACTACATTAAATCGAACTGCGCGATTCCGAAAGATGCGGCTGGTAGGATTAAAATTAGGCAGGGAGATAACCAGGAAAGAAGCCAATAAGATACAGTTAATCTGTTCTCCCGGATATCAATAATCTTTCAAATATGATACACTATTTATTTACTGATTCAAAGGCTTTTTCCAGGAATATTGCATAATATAAGCCAAAATACCTGAAAACACAAAGAAAAGGCCTATTACAAAGAAAGCCGTAATATAATCCGATTCATAGCCCGCAATCTCAATCACGCCTTTAACGCATGATCCGACTGTAAGCCAGGCAATCCCCGAATTGTACATATTGAAGGAGGGCCTTGATGGGGCTTTGACTTTGTTTTGAAGCAGATAACACCCGGTAAAAACAAGAGTTCCTCCTAAGAGCGGGAATAAAAACATGTATGTCATGAAGTCTGAGGAAACGCCATGAGCGTATAGCGAATAAACGTAATTGAAGAGGAGGCAGAAAGCCGCCACGGCCGTGTAAACGTAAACTGCCATCGGCTGTTTTTTATTCGATGTAGACAATGTCCGACACCTTCCTTTCAC
>JBFYXR010000215.1:0-10242 GCA_041310455.1 Desulfobacteraceae bacterium
CCACCGTGAGGAAGACACTGTGGAGCCGGTAATCCCCGAAGAGGGTTTTTCTCTTAATAATGCCATAAATGAATATGAGCGTCTGCTTATTGTCAGGGCGCTCGAGAAGGCTGACTGGGTTAAGAATCGCGCGGCCAAGATTTTGAACATGAATCGCACGACCCTTGTTGAGAAGATCAAAAAGCAGGGCATTGAGCGGCCACGGAGGGCGGTAAGCTGAGCAGGACTGCCTCCATATTTATTTTAAAAAAACATTAAAGTGCTGTTTATTGTTTGCCGATATCAAAAGTGGAGGCGAACTGACTTGATAAGCACTTATCAGATAAGAAATGTCCTGAGGGTCTACGGCAACGATTTGAAAAAGAAGACCATGATCCTTCAGGAGGGCAGTGATGAAAAGCGACAATCATCTGATTCCATTAGTATTTCTGATGAAGCTAGAAAGAAGGAAGTCCTCAATAGGCTGTCTGATAAGATAGTTTCCCAGATAACTGGTAATGATTATCGTAAAGATATAATAAAATGATGTAAATAGATATTACCTCATTTAATAAAAAGGGTACAATTATGAAGATAAATGATTTGACACATAACATAAGCAAGATAGCCAACTTGGAGACCACTGCTAACAGGCAGAAAGAGGAAGACAATAATGCAAACCAGGCAGCTTCCAGCTCTGCCCAATCTGCTGAAAGGGTAGAATTGTCGAATATGTCTGTTGAATACAGCAATGCGGCGGAAAAGATGGAAGTGGCGCCTGTGGAGAGAGTTGAAAAAATAGAAAAGCTGAGAATGCAGGTACAAAACGGTTCATACAATGTGGATTCTGCAAAGATAGCTGAGAAAATCATCAAAGATACTCTGTTTAATGTCTCAGAGTAACCTCATTATATTCCAAAAAATATTATAGACCTTCCATAAAGGGCACTCAGTGCCCTTTATGTTTTTCACGGATTAAGACCTTCCGGTCTGATTAGTGCTCCAGGGCAAACCCATTATATTTATACCGCATCCCGGGAATTATAATTCCTGAGCAGAACACCCAGTCCATTGAATATATTCTTGCCAAATTATCAATTTCAGCCTATGGTATATAAAAAATCATCTATTCGTAACTATTTGAATATATTTGGTATTTAATTTACTTGACAAACCATCAATGTAATGTATACTCCAAAATTTATCTTTAGCCGGCAATCAGGGGTAAAGACTGATTATGCCGGTTGCAAGAATGCGGTTATCGAATTGAGCCGAACGGAGAAGGAAATACATTTTTCCCGCAGCGAAGATAACTATTTAAAGTCGGACCGGACAAATGATTATTGATCTAAAGACTATCTCTCAGGATGTACCCAAGCATTTTGAGTTCTGTCTCGAAAAAGGCTGGTGGAACCCTGATGAACAGGATGGTCAGATTAGAGGCATCAGCAACCCCGTAACAGCAACGGTTGATATATATAAGGCAGGGGATAAATATATACTGGAAGGCGAGATGAACGGCTCAGTCAGGATCCGCTGTGACAGGTGTCTGGGGATCTATGACTTTGGGGTAAAAACAGGTTTTAAACTTTTTTTCGCTAAGAATTCAAGATATGGCAATAAAGCAGAGATAGAACTGCTTGAAGAAGATATGGAAACGGGGTTTATTAACGGAGATGAGATAGAGCTCGATGATATCTTCAAGGAGCAATTATATCTTTCATTGCCGATAAAATCTCTCTGCAAAGAGGAATGCCTTGGCCTTTGTCCTGTTTGCGGAACGGATTTAAATATTCAAAGATGTAAATGCAGGAAATAGAGCCCTGTTAATTTATGGGCGGTTTGGTATCAATATGAATAAATTTTAAAAAGGATAGAGGTTAGATATGGCAGTACCCAAGAAACGAACATCAAAATCTAAACGTGATATGAGGCGGGCTAATGACCATGCCAAAATGCCCAATGTTTCCAATTGCCCTCAGTGTCATGAACCTGTATTAAGCCATCATGTGTGCCCCAGCTGCGGCACATACAGAGGAAAAACAGTAATACAAAAAGAAGAGGCGTGATATGTTTATTGCCGTGGATGCCATGGGAGGAGATGATGCTCCTGAGGTGGTTGTTCAGGGCGCTATTCAGGCTTCCATAGAGTCCAACGCAGATATTGTCCTTGTAGGAGACTCAAAGGCAATTTCCGCTGCTTTAGACGGCTGCAAGATCCCCGTCAGAATCAGCATCCACCATTGTGATGAGGCGGTGTTGATGGATGAGTCGCCGCTGAAGGCCATAAGAAATAAGCGGGATAGTTCCATAATGGCGGCATTCGATCTGCTGAAAAAGGCGAAGGTTGATGCTGTTGTGAGCGCCGGCAATTCAGGAGCTACCATGGCTGCCGGCATACTCAAAGTGGGGAAGATTGAAGGTGTTGAAAGACCGGCTATTGCATGTATCATCCCGGGAGAAAAGGGAATTGTTATTCTTATCGATGTGGGAGGGAATGTCGACTGCAGACCGGTCCATCTTCTGCAGTTCGGTATAATGGCTGAGGCCTTAGCAACCTCATGCCTGGGCTTAGAGAACCCTATGGTAGGACTCCTCAATATCGGACGGGAAGAGGGCAAGGGTAATGAGCAGATCAGGTCTGCATACAATCTGCTGCGGGAAAGCGGCATTAATTTCGTCGGCAATGTTGAAGGCGGTGAAATCCTTTCAGGCAATGCACAGATCGTGCTTTGCGACGGGTTTATAGGTAACATAGTATTAAAGATGTCCGAAGGCATTGCGGAAAGCATCAGCGTCAGGCTCCAAAAGGAACTGAGGACATCAGTCTACGGCAGGGCCGCATCAGTAATCGGCAGAAGTTTTTTTCGAAGGTTTGAAAAATCCCTGGATTACGCGGAATGGGGCGGGGCCCCTATACTTGGAATAAAAGGCGTAGGCATCGTCTGTCACGGAAGGTCTTCGGCCAGGGCTATTAAGAATGCGGTATTAATGGCTGTCGAGTATGTCGAAAACCGAGTGCAGGATCGGTTATCCGTTAAGATGGCGCAGTTTCATTCATGATAGGAATTTAAATGAGTCAGACGGCCGATTAACAGACACCAGGTTGAGGGAGATATGGATCATTCAAAACGAACAGTTATAATTACCGGGGGGTCAAGAGGAATAGGGCGGGCCATTGCGCTTCAATTCGCGGGTGAAAAGGCAAACGTCATTATTGTTCATTTCGATCCTGATGAATCGGCTGTAAGCGAGACACTCAAAATGGTTAAGGACATGGGCGCCGGGGCAGAAAGCCATAAGATCGATGTGTCGTCCAGGGAGGATGTTGCGGTCTTTTTTAAAGACATAACATCAAGGTACGGAAAGATTGACGTGCTTGTCAATAATGCCGGAATTACGCGCGATAACCTGCTGTTGAGGATGTCTGAAAAGGACTGGGATCTTGTGCTTGACGTAAATCTTAAGAGCGTGTTTAACTGTACGCAGGCAGTCCTGAGGCCTATGATCAAACAGCGCGAGGGTGCAATCGTCAACATATCGTCTGTGGTAGGCCAGATTGGAAACGCCAGCCAGGTCAACTATTCAGCCTCCAAGGCAGGCATTATGGGATTCACAAAGTCCATTGCCAGGGAAGTGGCCTCAAGAAATATTACAATAAATGCCGTTGCTCCGGGTTATATTGAAACTGAAATGACGGCAATGCTTCCGGAAGAGGTCAAACAGGCCTTTATGAGCCAGATCCCTCTCGGCAGACTGGGAAGCACAGAGGACGTCGCAGGGACGGTCTACTGGCTGTGCTCCGGAGCGGCCAGGTATATTACCGGCCAGATTATACATGTGAACGGTGGAATGTTCATGTAAGAGACTGATTATTCTAAAATTGAATTAATAAAAGGAGGAGTTATTTATGTCTGAAATTCTAGAGAAGGTTAAAAAGATTATTGCTGAACAATTGGATGTTCCTGAGGCTGATATAGTGCCTTCAGCGTCTTTTGTTGATGATCTGGGCGCTGATTCCCTTGACCAGGTTGAGCTGATAATGGCTATGGAAGAGGAATTCAATATATCAATACCTGATGAAGATGCTGAAAAGATTACGACGGTAAAAGATGCCGTAGATTATATTACCAAGGCATTAAAGGCTTAATTTGTCCATCCGGATATCAGTAATCTTCAGATAGGGCCTTCAGCAGTCAAAACGATTATTTTTTATGGTCGCAGTAAGAATGGCTGCTGACGGCATCTGTCGGAAACGGATTGTATCGGGCAGATACCGCGAAAATTTATATTGGATGTTACAGGTCTTACAAGGAGTTGTGTGATATGAGCAGGAGGGTAGTGGTCACGGGACTTGGAATGGTGACTCCCCTGGGTACCGGAGTGGGAAAAAATTGGGATGCTGTTTGTAACGGAAGGTCCGGGCTGGGCACTATAACCAAGTTTGATGCCTCCCAGTTTCCCTGTCAGATTGCCGGAGAGGTTAAGGATTTCAGGTCAGAAGACTTCATGGATAAACAGCAGATCAGGAGATTTGATATCTTTATCCATTACGGCCTGGCATCCGCCAGGATGGCGATGGAAGACGCGCGTTTTACAATTGATTCAAATAACTGCGGCAGGGTCGGATGTATTACAGGGTCCGGGCTGGGCGGACTGGCTATGATTGAACATTTTCATAAAGTGATGCTCGAAAAGGGGCCAGGGCGCATAAGCCCTTTTTTTATCCCGGGCATCATCGCGAACATGCTTCCCGGGCAGATTGCTATCGAATTCGGCGCCAAAGGACCCAATACCTCAATTGAGACGGCCTGCGCAGCCAGCACTCATGCAATCGGTGAGGCCTTTCGAATAATTAAGGAGGGATATGCCGATGCGATGATAACAGGCGGTGCGGAGGCTGTTATCACGCCTCTTGCGCTGGGAGGCTTCTGCGCCATGAGGGCGCTTTCAACCAGGAATGATGAACCTCAAAAGGCCTCCCGTCCTTTTGAAATGGACAGGGACGGCTTTGTAATTGGGGAAGGATCAGGAATATTGATACTGGAAGAGATGAACCAGGCCCTTGAGAGAGGCGCGGATATCTATGGAGAGATTGCAGGCTACGGTCTATCGGGAGACGCCTATCATGTATCGGCGCCGGCCCCTGACGGAGACGGGGCTATAAGCTGCATGTCAATGGCTATAAGAAGTGCCGGACTTAGCCCCGAAGATGTGGATTATATAAATGCTCACGGTACCTCAACCAAGCTGAATGACCTGTCCGAAACAATGGCGATTAAGGCCCTATTCGGAGAACATGCCCGTAAAGTGGCGGTCAGCTCTACAAAATCCATGACAGGGCACCTCCTGGGCGGGACCGGCGGTATAGAGGCAATATATTCCGTTCTGTCCATAAAGCATGGCATGATTCCTCCTACCATCAATTATGATACTCCTGATCCTGAATGCGATCTGGATTACGTCCCGAACAAGGCGCGGAAGGCGGATGTCAGGGTTGCAATGTCCAATTCCTTCGGGTTTGGAGGAACGAACGCTACAGTCCTTTTCAAGGCATTTAAACAATAGGCCGCCGGTACGACAGGCTGCTCATTCAATACCGTAGCTCCGGGGTTTCGACAGAAAAGGACTTTTTGAAATGATAATCGAGAAAATCCTATAGAGGATAATTTATGATGGAAACATTCGCTGCCGATAACACCGAGGCAAGGAAAATCATCATCGGTTCTGATCATGCGGGATTTGACATGAAAGAGGAATGCAGGATTTTCCTTTTAAAAAATCCAGGCTACAGGGTATTTGACCAGGGCGTTTATGACAGGCAATCCGCAGATTATCCGGATATCGCAAAAAATGTGGCCCTGGCTGTATTGAAGGGGGAATACGAAAAGGGGATTTTGATCTGCGGATCAGGTATAGGGATGTCCATAACAGCGAACCGGTATAGGGGCATCAGGGCGGCATTATGCCATGATCTCTACACTGCCAGGCTGTGCAGGCAGCACAATGACGCCAATATACTCGTGATGGGCGGCAGGGTAATAGGTACAGGGATAGCGCTGGAGATGGTTGAGATATTCCTCAATACTGAATTTGAGGGTGGCAGGCACAGAAAACGAATTGATCTGATTGATTGTTAAGGAGACTGTCTTGAGGGAAGAAAAGGAACTAATCAATGTTGACCCTGAGGTGGCTTCGGCCATAGGGAAAGAGATAGAACGTGAAAGGAACTGCCTTGTTATGATTGCCTCGGAGAACTATGCATCACGAGCGGTCCTTGAGGCACAGGCAAATGTAATGACAAACAAGTACGCGGAAGGATACCCCTCCAAGAGGTATTACGGGGGGTGCGAGTACGTGGATCTTGTTGAAGAACTGGCGCTTGAAAGGGCGAAGAGGCTCTTTAATGTAGATTATGTAAATGTGCAGCCTCATTCAGGGTCACAGGCCAATATGGCAGTATACCTGTCCGTTCTTAAACCTGGTGATGTAATCCTCGGCATGGACCTGACCCATGGCGGTCACCTCACCCACGGCAGCAAGGCAAGCTTTTCCGGCAATATTTTCAAATCCGTCTTCTACGGATTAAATCCATCAACCCAGAGAATAGACCTGGACCAGGTCCGCGAAATAGCCAAAAGGCATGCGCCCAGGCTGATAATCGTAGGTGCAAGCGCCTATCCCAGGAAGATCGATTTTGACGGATTCAAAGATATCGCCCGGGAGGTCGGCGCATATCTGATGGCTGATATTGCCCACATAGCAGGTCTGGTTGCCACAGGGCTGCATCCTACTCCGGTGGGCAGGGCCGACCTGATCACTTCAACAACACACAAGACGCTCAGGGGCCCAAGGGGCGGCCTCATATTATCAGGGAAGGAACATGGGAAGGCCCTTGATAAGGGGATTTTCCCGGGGATACAGGGCGGCCCGCTTATGCACATAATCGCAGCAAAGGCCGTTTGCTTCCAGGAGGCCCTCAATCCTGATTTCAAGGATTATCAGAATCAGGTCATTCTGAATGCCAGGATCCTGGCCGATGAGATGATGGCTTTCGGTTATGATCTTGTGTCAGGAGGCACGGACAACCATCTGATCCTTATAGACCTTACATCAAAGGGCATAACAGGGCTGGAGGCTGAAAGCGCCCTTGGCAGGGCCGGCATATACGCCAATAAAAACACCATCCCCTTTGACAAGAAAAACCCCCAGGTCACAAGCGGCCTGAGGATAGGGACACCGGCCCTTTCAACAAGGGGTATGAAGGAGCAGGAGATGAAGCTGATAGCGGGCCTGATCAACCGCGTCCTTGAAAATCCTGGTGATGAGGACATTATTGGAAATACAAGATCCACAGTAAAAGAGCTGTGTCAGCAGTTTCCCATTTATGATTTTATAGACTTTAAATCCAACTGATCAAAAGGAATATTCAATTGCTGAGACCTTCCTGGCCCGAATATTTTATGGGCATAACGAAGCTTGTTGCCACAAGGTCCACATGTCTCCGGCGCCATGTAGGCGCCATCCTTGTGAAAGACAAGAGGATCCTCGCCTCCGGGTATAACGGGGCACCCTCGGGTCTGAGGCATTGTGAAGAGGTGGGATGCCTCAGGGCAAATTCCTCGGTCCCGTCCGGAGAGCGCCATGAACTCTGCCGCGGACTTCACGCAGAGCAGAATCTTATCCTTCAGGCCGCATATCACGGCATTTCCATCAGGGGTGCAATTCTCTATTGTACAAATAAACCATGTGTGATATGTACAAAGATGATAATAAACGCAGGTATTACCAAAATATATTATGAGGATGGATACGACGACCCTTTGTCAGACCAGATGCTGAGTGAAGCCGGTCTCGAGATTGAGAGGTTGAGCCTATGAAATGCCCATACTGCAGTTCCCTTGATAATAAGGTTATTGATTCACGGTTGAGCAAGGACGGAAGGACGATTAGGAGAAGAAGAGAATGCCTCAAGTGCGAAAGGCGTTTTACGACCTATGAGAGACTGGATGAGCTTCTTCCCATGGTCGTAAAAAAGGATGGCAGGCGCGAACCTTTCAACCGCGAGAAGATCATTGGGGGCATCAAAAAGTCATGCCAGAAGAGGCCGGTCAGCATGACACAGATAGAGGACTTCGTTGATTCCCTGGAGATATATTTCCAGGAGCTGGGCAAAAGGGAGATCGACAGCAAAGAGATCGGAGAGCGGGTCATTCAGAGCCTGAAGGATTGGGATGAGGTGGCCTATGTTCGTTTTGCTTCCGTGTATAGGCAGTTTAAGGACATCAATGAATTCATGTCAGAACTGGAAGATATTCTAAAAACAAGGAAAGAACTGGAAAAAAAATAAAGGCCGCCGGAGGCCCGAAACCCTCATCATATGTCTCAACTGAATAATTTACCTCCTTTATTATCCTAACAGCCGGTTACCGGACTGGACTTATATATCATCTGTCTGACATCAGAAATTTTCTATAAACTAATTGTTGCTGACAGGATCTAGCGCTTTGAGCCAGAATGATATAAAATTCATGAAACAGGCAATCCGCCTTGCCGCGAAGGGCCTCGGACGTACATCGCCGAACCCTGCAGTCGGCGCCATAATTGTGCGGGATGGCCGTGCTATTGCCTCGGGATATCATAAAAAGGCCGGTCAAAACCATGCCGAGATTGAGGCCCTCTCCATGATAGAAGGCAAAGGCATGGCCGGAGACACCCTATATGTCACACTCGAACCATGCAATCATTACGGCAGGACGCCGCCCTGCACCGAAGCCATATTAAAAAGCGGTATTAAAAACGTGGTAATCGGCATGCCTGATCCAAATCCGTCGGTTGCCGGCGGAGGCGCTGAATTTTTAATGCGTAAAGGAATCGGGGTTGTATCATGGGTCCTTGAAGCTGAATGCAGGAAGCTTAACGAAGGCTTCATAAAGCATGTTACGACCGGCAGGCCATTTGTGATAGCGAAATCAGCCCTCACACTCGACGGGTGGTCGGCAACTTCAACGGGTGACTCAAAATGGATAACCAATGAAAGATCGCGTGATTTTGTCCACCGCCTCAGGGACAGAGTAGATGCGATCATGACAGGTGTCGGCACAATCATTTCCGATGACCCGTGCCTGACTGCCAGACCCCGGAACCGAAGGGGAAGAGACCCCGTCAGGATTATTGTTGATACTCACCTGAGAATACCGCATAATGCAAAGGTTCTTAATCATGATTCCGGTTCGGAGACCATAGTGGCGGTCGGAGACCATGTATCACCGGAACTGATAGGGAATATTGAAAAACCGGGCGTTTCAACAATAGCCTGTCCCCTTAAGGACGGCAGGATAGATCTCCCAGCCCTGATTGATGCCCTTGGAAAGATGTCCTTCACAACCATTCTGGTGGAAGGTGGTGCCGGGATCATGGGCTCCATGATAAGGGATGAACTGATTGATAAATTCCACATCTTCAAGGCGCCAAGCATACTGGGAGGCGATGACGGTATCCCTATGGCAAAGGGAAAGGGGCCTGGCAGGATGAATCAATCACTTTTCCTGAGGGATATAGAGCTGAATAGATTCGGGGACGATATTTTGGTAACAGGGTATCCGGAATGGGAAAATAGGCGCAAGGCACAAGGTTCAGGACTCAAGGAAAATGAAAAAATTCCTTCAGGGCCCGAATCTTAAAAATCGGGTATTTACATCGGAAGGTATTGCGGATATATATGTTTACGGGATTGATAGAAGGCACAGGGAAAGTCAAATCGGTTGACAGGTCAGGGGGGGATATGACGCTCTCCATCGCCCCAGGTTTCGATATGTCCGACTGCCGAACCGGCGACAGCGTCTGTGTTAACGGGGTGTGCCTGACCGCCACGGGCATACAGGAAGGGCTTTTTAGCGCCTATGTATCGGCTGAGTCCATCTCCAGAAGCACGCTGGCGTCCCTGAGGCATGGCGATGAGGTGAACCTTGAGAGGGCCATGCGCCTGAGTGACCGCCTTGGAGGGCATATTGTATCAGGGCATGTGGACGGCATCGGAAAAATAATCCAGATGTCACGGGTTCAGAGGTCCTGGCTTATCAGGGTCGAGATAGAAAGGTCCATGGCAAGATATACGATTGAAAAAGGCTCCATTGCCATGGATGGCATAAGCCTGACAATAAACAGCCGCGATGACAGGTCCTTTGAAGTAAACATCATACCTGAAACGGCGGCAAAGACCACCCTGCTTTAGAAAAGGACAGGTGATCTTCTTAATATAGA
>JBFYXR010000216.1:0-2706 GCA_041310455.1 Desulfobacteraceae bacterium
ATCATGTAATTTACCGCCCCCTCAAGTCCGTCGAGGGTCAATTCAAACATAGGAAATATCTCACGTATCATGTTGATGCTTCTTGTATAGGGCCATTCGTCCGCCATTTTGGGATTGAGCCAGACAGAGTGTTTAAATGTCTCCGCTATAAACTGGAGCCTTTTATAGCTGGGCTGACCGGACCTCTCTTCCAGGTGGATAGACCCGTCAGTGGCCATAAGCTCATAGGGCGCCATGCTGGCGTCTCCGACAATTATAACGCGGGTCTCCGGATCAAGGCGCACAAGTTCGTCCACATGGAAAGGTTTGCGCATCCTGGACGGATCCTCCCACAGGTTGTCGTAGATGGTGTTATGAAAAAAGAATGTCTTGATATCCTTGAACTGCGCCCTCGAGTAATAGAACAGTGTACGCACGACCTCGATATAGGGCTCCATTGACCAGCCCCCATTGTCGATAACCAGTATTACCTTCAGCCTGTCCCTGAGGCCCCGGTCATAGACTATCTCTATCTCACCTGCGTTTTTCATCGTCTGGTATATGGTTTCATCTATATTAACCTCATCCTTGGGGCCGACAGGGACCATGTTTCTTAACCTCTTTAATGCCTCTCCCAGCTGTGATTGGGTTATGGGACCTTCCTGTGAATAGTCCTTGTATCTCCTGTCCATGGCAACCTTCAAGGCAGACTTGTTTCTCGATACGCCTCCGACCCTCATGCCCCCGGGGTGATAACCGGAATGTCCGACAGGGGAGGTGCCTCCCGTGCCTATCCACTTGCTGCCTCCATGGTGTTCCTCTGCCTGATCCTTGAGCCGTTCAAAAAAGTACTTTATCAGCTCCTCGGGGCTCATCTTTGAAAGCTTGGATTCATCTATGCCCAGGGCCTCTGCAAGCTCCTTAGGATTTTTCAGCCATTCGTCAAGCATGGCGCGCGCTATCTCGGAGATTATTCTTTCGTCTGGATTCTCAAGCTCAGCCCCCTTGAAATGATGGGCAAACACCTGGTCATAGGTGTCGAAATACCTCTCGCTCTTTACCAGGATGGAACGGGCCGCGATATAAAAGTCATCAAGTGAGTTGATGGCGCCCATTTGAAGGGCCTTCTGCAGCCTGAGAAAGGATGTGGGAGACACAGGTATCCCCACCTTTTTTAATGTATAAAAGAAATCCGTAAACATCTTTTTAAACCTTGCGCCTTGAGCCTTGCGCCCTGTTTTACCTCCTGAACCTTGACACCTGATTCATGGCCATGGCATAGTCAGGGCTCTTTTTAAAAAGAACCCCGAGATAAGGGGTTTCCCCTTTAACCAGATCGTTGGCCTTTATGCTGGGATCCGCCTTGAGCGCCCTTATCCAGTTGACCAACTCCCTTGTGGCTGGTTTTTTTTCAATGCCGTTAAAATCCCTTAACCGGTAGAAGGTTGAAATGGCGTTTTCAAGGAGCTCTTTCTTGATGTCGGGGAAATGCACCCTGATAATCTTTTCCATCATGTCCGGTTCAGGAAAGGCGATATGATGAAAGTTGCAGCGGCCCAGAAAGGGATCGGACAGATCCTTTTTCGCGTTGGAGGTAATAATAATGACGGGCCGGTTTTTAGCCCTGATCGTCTTGTCTATCTCGATGATGTCGAACTCCATCTGGTCCAGCACATCCAGCATGTCATCCTGGAAATCCGTATCCGCCTTGTCTATCTCGTCAATGAGAAGGACTACCTTTTCATCCGTCATGAAGGACTGGCCGATTTTGCCCATTTTTATGTATTCCTCTATATTGCTGACATCCCGCTTGGAATCTCCAAAACGGCTGTCATTGAGCCGCGTCAGGGTATCATACTGATAGAGCGCCTCCACAAGCTTCATGCTTGATTTGACATTGAGCACAATCAGCCTCATTTGAAGGGCCTCGGAAATGGCATGGGCAAGCATTGTCTTTCCTGTCCCCGGCTCGCCTTTCAGAAGAAGCGGCATCTCAAGTGCCATGGAGATATTTACTATCTTGGCAAGTTCGTCATCAAGTACATATCTGGTTGAACCGCTGAATTCTTTTGAACAATTGTTGTCTGGCATGGAAAACTCCTTATCAATCATAATTTTCAGGGATGCAATATATATGTCATTGGAATTTCTGTCAAACATTTAGCTTGAGGCGCCGGATGATAAATCGACAGATAAAACTTTCAGCATGGAGGCATTACAGGTCTTTAATTTAGGATGAGGATTGTAAAGCTATGTATCTGTATAATCCCTTGCTCCGGTTTGGCTGGTTTGGGTTTAACAAATATTCTATAAAAAAGCTTGACACATATTTTTTACTCTGTTAATGAAGGCCATTACAGTCGTCAAAGATTAATTGCAACTTGCTGTAACTATAAGTAATTTTTAGGGATTTACTTAATATATTTATATGGAGGATACATGATATGGGATATGAAGTAGTGGTCGATCATGATAAATGTGAAGGATGTGAGGAGTGCGTTGAGGTTTGCCCCGTGGATGTCTATGAGATGCAGGACGGCAAATCAGTTCCGGTTAATGCTGAAGAATGTCTGGGATGCGAAAGCTGTGTAGAGGTATGTGACCAGGAAGCCATCACGGTTACTGAAAACTGAGTCAATTTATTATTGATTTTTTATTCTGCAGAATAAAACAATTCAATCATCACATAAAAAAAGCCGCTCAATTGAGCGGCTTTTTTTATTGAAA
>JBFYXR010000219.1:0-11119 GCA_041310455.1 Desulfobacteraceae bacterium
ACGGGGCGGCTGCATGAAGAGGCGGTATGAAAAGATGCTGTCAGCTCTCAGCTGTCAGCATTCAGCAAAACATTATAGTAAACCAGGCTGAAAGCTGATAGCTGAAAGCTGACAGCTATAAATTAAAGGAGAACCACACATGTTCAGAGGATCTATTACGGCATTGGTTACACCCTTCAGGAACGGCAGGATTGATGAGGATGCCTTCAGGGAGCTTATAGAGTTCCAGATCAAGGGAGGGAGCAGCGCGATTGTCCCGTGCGGCACAACAGGAGAATCTGCAACGCTGGATTTTGAAGAGCACAAAAAGGTTGTTGATATTGCCGTCAGTGCCGTTAAGAAAAGGATCCCCATAATTGCAGGCACAGGAGGCAACAGCACAAGCGAGGCGATAGAGCTTACACGGCATGCAAAAAAGGCAGGTGTTGATGCTACACTTCAGGTGACGCCCTACTATAACAAGCCCAGCCAGGAGGGTCTTTACAGACATTTCAAGGCCATCGCCGAGGCGGTGCCGCTCCCGCAGGTCCTCTATAATGTGCCGGGCAGGACGGGCATCAATATGCTTCCTGAAACCGTGGCGCGGCTGGCGGAGATCAAGGAGATAGTGGCCGTAAAGGAGGCATCCGGCAATCTCGGGCAGATGGCGGAGATAATCAGCCTCGCGGGGGACAAGATTACGCTCCTCTCAGGCGACGACAATCTAACGCTTCCGGTACTGGCAATCGGCGGCACTGGAGTCATATCGGTAGTGGCGAACATTGAACCGGCAGATACGGCAAACATGATAAATGAATGGGAAAAGGGCAACATTGAGGAGGCAAAAAGACTCTATTATAAGCTCCTGCCTCTATGCCAGGCCATGTTTTATGAGACAAACCCCGTGCCTGTGAAGACGTCCCTTGCGCTTATGGGAAAGATAGGCGACGAGATGAGGCTTCCCCTGGCGCCTCTGTCAGAGGGAAATCTGGAAAAACTTAAGAAGGCTCTAAAAGCGTATGGGCTGATATAAAGAGGTTTTGAATGGTAAATATTATAGTCGCAGGCGCTGCCGGCAGGGTGGGGTCGAGGATCATCAATTTTATCGGCCAGACCGACGGTGTTAAACTGGCAGGGGCCTTCGAGCATCCTGAAAGCCCATCAATAGGCCAGGACGCAGGTGTTGCTGCAGGACTCGGCACTGTAGGCATAAAGATCACTGACTCCATAAACAAGGTCATAGATCAGGGGGAAGTTGTAATCGATTTTACATCTCCGAAGGCCACCCTTGAAAACATCAAGGCCGCTTCCGCAAAGGGCGTCTCCATGGTTATAGGGACAACCGGCATGACAGGGGAGCTCCTCGAAGAGGTCGAAAGGATTGCCAGGGGTATGCGGTGCGTTATTTCGCCCAACATGAGCATTGGCGTAAACGTTATGCTGCGCGTTGCGGCCATGATGGCCGAGATGCTCGGAGATGATTACGACATGGAGATAGTGGAGGCTCACCACAGGCTGAAAAAGGATGCCCCGAGCGGCACGGCCATGGCCATTGCAAAAACCCTTGCCAGGGCATCAGGGCGGGATCTTGACAGGGTTGCCGTATATGAAAGAAAAGGAATCACCGGCGAAAGAACAAAGGAGGAGATAGGCATCCAGACGCTGAGGGCCGGAGATATCACAGGCGATCACACCATCATGTTCGGAGGCATCGGCGAGCGTCTTGAGCTTATACATCGGGCGCACAACAGGGACAATTTTGCAAAGGGCGCTGTAAGGGCGGCCGGATGGATCGTTGAGCAGCCTGTAGGGCTTTATAATATGCAGGATGTGCTGGGAATATAGGGATCGGCGCAAGGCACAGGGCGTGAGGGGTGAGGCGGAAGGGGATTTCAAATCTCAAATTTGAAATAATACTATAAAGACACTTGAACCCTCGATCACTGAAACCATCATTTTATTTGATAGTTGATTACTTAATTTAACAGAACTACGAGGTAGAAATGACAGTTATTGAAAAGGCTGAAAGATTGAAGAAACTCCCTCCCTATCTATTTAAGGAGATAGACAGGAAAAAGGAAGAGCTTTTAAAGAAGGGCATGGATATTGTGGATCTGGGCGTCGGCGATCCCGATCTCCCCACGCCAAAGTGCATAATAGAGGAGCTTAAAAGGTCTGCCGATGACCCGGCCAATCACAGGTATCCCTCCTATTCAGGCATGAATGACTTCAAGTATGCCGCTGCCGACTGGTGCAAAAAAAGATTCGGGATTGACCTGGACCCTGAAAGGGAGGTCCTTTCCCTTATAGGGAGCAAGGAGGGCATTGCGCATTTCCCGCTGGCCTTTATAAACCCGGGAGACGTATCACTGGTACCCACGCCGGCCTATCCTGTTTACAACATCGCCACCATGTTTGCGGGCGGAAGATCCTGGTTCATGCCTCTTTTAAAAAAGAATGATTTTCTTCCTGACCTGGATTCAATCCCGGCAGATGTCCTTAAGCAGGCGAAGCTTCTTTTTATAAATTATCCGAATAATCCGACAGGTGCGACAGCCGAACTCAGCTTTTTCAGCAGGGTTGTGGAGTTCGCCAAAAAGAATAATATCCTTGTATGCCATGACGCAGCCTATACGGAGATGAACTTCGACGGTTACAGGGCGCCCAGTTTTTTGCAGGCACCTGGTGCAAAGGATGTCGCCATAGAGTTTCATTCACTGTCCAAGACCTTTAACATGACCGGATGGCGCATTGGCTTCGCCGTTGGAAACAGGGATGCGGTCGAGGGACTGGGCGCAATAAAGAGCAATATAGATTCCGGTGTCTTCCAGGCGGTCCAGCTGGCAGGAATAGAGGGACTGAAGAACTATGATGCGCTGGTAGCCGATATCATGCCGGTCTATGCAAAACGCCGCGAACTCATGATCAAAGGACTTAACGATGCAGGGCTTCAGGTGGCGCAGTCAAAGGCCACATTCTACCTTTGGGTTTCGGCGCCTGAGGGATATACTTCAGCGGATTTTGCTGCAAAACTCCTGGAACTCGGAGTGGTTGTCACTCCCGGGAACGGATTCGGCGAACCGGGCGAGGGCTACAACCGCATGGCCCTGACTCAGAAGATCGACCGCCTTGAGGAGGCCATCAGCAGGATTAAAAAACTCAAATAATTAAAAAACATTGGTATGATATTTTCAAAATTTCCTCCCCTACCAGGGGAGGATTAAGGTGGGGTCTCTAAAGGGTCAATTTTGTGTATTGATATTTCAAGACCCCCTCCTGGCCTCCCCCTGAGAGGGGGAGGAAGTTTGGTTCCGGCCTTGCTGGGTCAGGGTTGTCCATGAAATCTGCATATATCGGCATAGGCTCCAACATGGCTGATCCGCGCAGGAATTGCCTTGAAGCCATAGAAAGAATCGGCAGGATCGAGGGCTGCAATATTACCGCTGTTTCAGGCCTCTATCTTACCGAACCGGTCGGGGTAAAGGCTCAGGAATGGTATATCAACGGCGCAGCATCCGTTTCAACAGGGCTTTCGCCCTTCGACCTGATCAGCAGGCTTCTTGAGATCGAGGCTGACATGGGTCGGGTAAGGACAATGAAATGGGGGCCTCGCGTTATTGACCTGGATATCCTTCTCTTCGGGCAGGATATCATTAATGATGCGGCCCTTACGGTCCCCCATCCCATGATGCACCTGAGGAGGTTTGTCATGGCGCCTATAGCGGACCTTGCGCCTGACCTGATGCACCCGGTTCTTGGGAAGACCATGGTTGAACTATACATGGAGATAGCCCCGGACGGCCAGGTTATTAAACACGTGGAAGGGACATAGATGTTTCGGTTAATTAGTTTTATAGTTCTTCTCTATTTGTTATACCGCCTGATCAAGGGGTTTTTAACGCAGGGCAAGGAGTATAAGGAAAAGGCGCAGGGCGGCGTGGTCGATGAGATGGTCCAGGATCCTGTGTGCAAGACCTATATACCCCGCAGGGAGGCAGTAAAAAGGTCTTTCGGCGGAAAGGATATCCTTTTCTGCAGCAAGGAATGCGCCGATAAATTTGAATTTGGAAAAAAGAACAATTAACAGAGTTTCAGGAGGGACAGATGAAATTTTTTATAGATACGGCTAATATCGGGGAAATAAAGAAGGCCAATGAGCTTGGTTTACTGGATGGGGTTACAACAAATCCGTCGCTTGTGTCAAAGGAAGGCCGTGAATTCAGGGATCTGATAAAAGAGATATGCAGTATCGTAAGGGGCCCGGTCAGCGCAGAGGTCATAAGCACCGACTCTTCCGGCATGATAAAAGAGGCCAGGGAACTTGCCGGGCTGGCCGATAATATAGTAGTCAAGATACCATTGATCAAGGAGGGTTTGAAGGCGGTCAAGGTCCTTTCGTCGGAAGGCATCAGGACCAATGTAACCCTCTGCTTTTCGCCTGTTCAGGCATTAATGGCTGCCAAGGCAGGGGCAAACTATGTGAGCCCCTTTGTGGGCAGGCTGGATGATATAGGCCAGGTGGGTATGGAGATGGTGGAGCAGATAGCGACGATCTATGAAAATTACGGGTATACCACCAAGATCATCGTTGCCAGCATCCGCAATCCCATACATGTCCTTGATGCGGCGCTTATTGGCGCGGATATTGCAACAATACCTTACAACGTGATGGAGCAGCTCATCAAGCATCCGTTGACGGACATAGGGATTGAAAGGTTTCTGGCGGACTGGAAAAAGACGGGCAAATAATGGCTTTCTTGAGAATCCATACCCTGGCATCAATAGGGATATTAATCGTCCTTTCGGCAGGCGCTGCCTCGGCCGACATATACAGGTTTAAGGATGATAACGGGGTATGGCATTTTACCAATATCAATAATGACAGGCGTTATAAGCTCTACATCAGGTATCACGACAATCCGACACTTTATATCAACGACTATGCAAAGACGATAGACGAGGCATCGAACAAATACGGCGTCGAGTCTTCCCTTATAAAGGCGGTGATACGGGCCGAGTCGGCCTTTAATCACAAGGCCACTTCCAGCAAGGGCGCACAGGGCCTCATGCAGCTTATGCCCTATACCGCGGATTACCTGTCGGTCGAAGACGCCTATGATCCTGAAGACAATATCAACGGGGGCACGAAGTATCTGGGCATGATGCTGGAACGTTTCAACAACAACACGCACTTTGCCATTGCCGCCTATAACGCCGGGCCCGAGAGTGTCGAAAAATATAACGGGGTTCCTCCCTTTGAAGAGACAAAGAACTTCGTTAAAAAGGTGATGACTTTTTATAACCAGTATAAATCGGGCGCAAGGTAATTATGCCTGATGAAATTCGAATTTAAGCAATGAACAACGTTACCGAAATAACTGCGAAATCAAGCCTGCCGAACAAGCTCACCGCCTTCAGGGTGGCCTCCATTCCCCTGGTTGTTTTTTTTCTGGCTTATTCGGAGGGCGGGTGCGGCTTTCTCAGCCTTTCAAACAAATGGTGCAGTTTTTTCAGCGCCCTGTTTATAGGTATGGCCTTTATCACCGATATCCTTGACGGTTACTATGCCAGAAAATATCAGGCCGTTACAACACTGGGCAAATTTCTGGACCCCCTGGCGGACAAGGTGCTTGTCACCATCAGCATGATAATGCTGATCCCCCTGGGCAGGATTCCGGTCCTTATTGTTATTGTGATAATAGCGCGCGAAATGGCCGTGACCGGCCTAAGGAGCATTGCAGCGGAGCAGGGTATAGTCATCCAGGCTGAAACGCTTGGAAAATTCAAGACCATATTCCAGGCGGTTGCCATACTCGGGCTCTCTCTGCATTATGAATATCTTTATGTGGATTTTCACATTGTGGGGATGGTGTTCTTGTGGGCGGCGCTGTTCCTCACCATCTGGTCAGGGTGGTCCTACTTTAATCATTTCAGGAAGGTATTTTAATAAAAATTAAGCAATATGGGGTTATAGTTTCCGGCCAGGGCCAGCCAATGAAAATAATCCTGAATAAATATTAGGTATAGGTTAATTTTTTATTGACAAAGGGCTCATAAAAAATAGAATGACAAAGATTAACGCGGGAATAGCTCAGTTGGTAGAGCCTCACGTTGCCAACGTGATTGTCGCGGGTTCGAGTCCCGTTTCCCGCTCCACTTATAAATAAAAGGTTAATCTCGCGTTAATAACGGGATTAACCTTATTAGTCTTAAGGCGGCATAGCCAAGTGGCTAAGGCAGCGGTCTGCAAAACCGTTATTCGCCGGTTCAAGTCCGGCTGCCGCCTCCAACCATACAAAGGGATCAGCGTTCAAGGCTGATTCCTTTTTTGTTACCCTGTCAAAACTGCTGCGTCAGCGGCAAGCGGCTGGGCCGACCCGAAAAAATTATGTCCGGGCCGAATACAGTTACTGTTGCATGAAAAAGAACAGGGTGTTATAATCAATTCAATTTCGCCGCTTATCTGTTAACCTTTATGATGGTGGCTTATCATGAAAAATTACTTCTCTTGTCTTCTTGAATCCAGGAATACGTTTATATCCTTACACTATATCTGTACGCCAATTTCAGCAGCCACATGCATAATCTCAATTATCTCATCAGGGGCAGACGATCCGGCATTAACTGTTCAGGCTGCTCGGAATGGATGTTCCGGGCGCTGAAACTGAAGGTGTTAATACTGACAACAATTAATAAGAGGGAATCAAAATGACCAAAAAAACATTGATGATTTTTGCGACAATTGTTGTAGCGGTTTTATTTTCCTTCACAACCTTTGCACAGGATGAGGCAACGGGAGGCAACGGAAAGATCACGTACGACTCCCTCCAGGCGCAGAATAAAAAGTTAGAAGGGCTCAGGACGAGTTATAACCAGATAAGAGCCGAATATAGTACGGAGTGCACTGGAAAGACCTTCACCGCCGGTGACGAAGCCATAAAAAGATGTGAAGAGAAAAGCATCCAGCTTACAAACCTTTATAATGAGATGAAAAAAGAGAAGGAGTCCTATAATAGAAATATTGAGAGGTATAAGGCAAACAATGCTGAGGCCTCCCCTGACGCAATCGGCGCTTCATCTCAGAAAAAGCCGTCGCAACAATAAGGATTTTTAATCTCTATGGGTTCAATTCCCCGTCGCGACTCGACTGAGCCCTTCGATTATACTCAGGTCCGAAGCCTTGCGACGCTTGATAAAGCCACCTTTATAAAAAAGAGGGGCAGGGGGGTGTAATATTAAAAATCCCCCCTGGCCCCCCGAGTCTTCCTGCCGGTTTATCCGCTAATATGTTTTTTAAAACATGTAGTGATAATTGTATTAAGCAAAATAAAATTTTATAGTATAATCGCCAAAATTTTCTCATGAGTGAGATACCAGCAGGTTAAGGAGGATTTTCAAGATGTACCTATTCAGTATTCTGAAGCTGGAGGGCAGGAGGTCAGGCAAGGATCGCAGAAATACGCAAAATATAAAATCAGACAACCCTGAAAAGAGGTCTTCAGCGGATCGCAGAAGCATCAGCGATAGAAGGAACTATTCTGAAAGAAGAGTGGGCATTCAACATATTCTGACAGAACAGCAGAAGGCTCAACTGGAAAGGATGTATGATTTTCTTGATCATGAAGGGCTTGGCTGATCCGCGGATAAAAGGGCCGCACTGCCTTTTCCCGTTATTCATGCCCCCCTGCCGCAGGCGGCGGGCTGCCGGACGGAATTAAATTTTATTGACCATGTGATTGATAGCTTGTATTTTACGCAATAA
This sequence comes from Desulfobacteraceae bacterium, assembly GCA_041310455.1. Taxonomy (GTDB): domain Bacteria; phylum Desulfobacterota; class DSM-4660; order Desulfatiglandales; family HGW-15; genus JAFGIC01. The sequence goes on from JBFYXR010000219.1 coordinate 7,742, forward strand.
CGCTGTATCCCTGTTAATTACAGGATTTCATAAACCATTCTAACACTTTAAAAAGGAGAGACAAAAATGAACAAAGGGGATTTGATTGCAGAATTGGCAAAGGTAACATGTACGAAGAAAGAAGCAGAGGCGGCAGTAGATTGTGTTTTTTCAACAATAACCAAGGCATTGAAAAAGAAGGACACGGTGACACTGGTAGGTTTCGGGACCTTCAAGGTCAGCAAGAGAAAGGCCAGAACCGGAAGAAATCCCAAGACAGGGGAGGCAATCAAGATCAAGGCCAAGAACAGCCCGAAGTTTGTAGCAGGGAAGGGTCTGAAGGATGCTGTTGCATAAATAAAAAACACTTTGATCAAGGAGGAGATTATGCGTAAAGTCTTATTTTTAACTACTGTGCTTGCATTCATTTTTACATCGAACATATGGGCGGCCGACATCTCCGGCAACTGGACACTTAAGATGTCAGGACGGCAGGGAGAAGAATCAATTCCCATGGTGGTTAAGGCTGCCGGTGAGAAGCTTACGGTTACTGCCACTCATCCTATGCTGCAGGCTATGGAAGGGACCGGGACGATTAAAGGTGATGATGTAAAATTTAATCTGAAGGCAACAGGGCAGATGCAGATCGAATTTGTGTTTACCGGAAAGGTAACAGGAAATAAGATGGCCGGGACCAGAGAAATGAACAGGGCTGCCGGCGCTCAAGGTGGCGCACCCGGCGGACAGGCCCCTGCCGGCGGACAAGCTCCTGCCGGCGGTCAGGCTCCTGCCGGTGGTCAGGCCCCTGCCGGCGGACAAGCTCCTGCCGGTGGTCAAGCTCCTGCCGGTGGTCAGGGCGGAGGACAGACAATGAGCAACGCCTGGACAGCGGAGAAAAACTGATAATTATTTTATAAGAAACACTGTTAATCATCGAGCCCCGGTCAGAACGACCGTTCTGACCGGGGCTTTTTGATCAGCAATCATCCTTTAGAATGCAAATGGGGCCTTTCCATAATAGGAAAGGCCCCATTTATATTTACAGATTAGAATGTGTTAGAAATTGACTGACAGAACTGCCCCGTAGGTCCTGGGGGGGCCGAGCCGCATATCTCCTCTCATGATCCCGTTCTTTTGAGCATGGTTAGTGATATTCTTAACATAGGAGTTAAGGCTCCAACCGCCGCTTGAATGGCCGTAATTTAAAGAGAAATCACCCATTAAGCTGGAAGGTTCCGTATTCACTTTATCTACATCCATACCTTCCGGAATATTACTATCGTCAGGATAAAACTCGAGATAATATTTGCTTGTATAGCGCAGACTGATTTTGGGCGTGATGGTTGCCCCGCTTGCCAGGTCAAATCTATGATCATAACCCAGGACAACAGAAAACTCAGGCGCATTGTTGAGAGATTTTCCTGCGTCAACGATTTTGCTGGGAACCAGGTCAGGATATTCAATGCCCTGATATGTATATGATATAACAACTTGCTCTACTTCAGCGCTCAAATAGGAGAGGGAAAAATTGACGCGGTCGTTGCCGGTAAGGACATAATCTGTCGAAAGATCGAGCCCATAAAGGGCTGCGTCGCCTATTCCCTGCCCATTAAATGTCACATTTTCATCATTAATAACGCTATATACGGAAGCTACCCTCCCGATGTCGAAATTTGAATAATCATAGTAAAAGGCAGTGGCGTTCAGCTGCAGCTTGTTGTCAAGAAAACGGCTCTTTGACCCCACCTGATAGGACATGAGTTTCTGGTCAGCCGCTGATCCCCTGACCTGTTTGTATCCTGTTGAAAGGTCCGCCCACATCATTGTGTTCGCACCTAAATCATACTCAACCGCAGCTTTCCAATCGAAATGGCTGGATTCATCATAACTGCTTGATGGGTTGCCCATAAAGTCATAACCATCGCTGCTTTCTTCTTCAGCGGTGTAACGTCCACCACCGGTAACCCGAAATGCATCGGTTATAGGAAAGGTGAAATTACCGAAGGCGGCCTTGGATGCACTGGCTTTCGTTCCCCATTTAGCCGTATCCTCTGTGCCGGAATAGGAAATAACTTCGTCTCCCAGGTCTACGGACCCGGGTTCATGATAGATCTTGTCATCCCAGGACCTTTCATAATAATAGAGGCCTATAACCCATTTCATGAAGAAATCCTCTTTGGATGCCATCCGTAGCTCATAGGACTGTTCATCCTGAGGGCTGACAAAATGTTCCCTTCCCTGCCCTACATGGTAGGCAGCGCCGGTGGGGTCATTGCTCATCATGCCAAAAACGCCGTTACTCCACACCCACCCTGCCTGGACCAAATCCCGGCTTGTCTTTGAATAGGAGGGCAGGAAGGTCACATCGCCGATCGGGGTATTAAAATCAAAGTTCATATAGAACCGGTCTGTCTGGGTATTGGCTACGAAGAGATCCCCGTTTGAGTTGCTGTGCCACGGATTGTCCCTGTCATCCTCGTCTTCAAAGGCGGCATACCCGTCACCCTGGGACTTGCCTCCAATCTTTGAGTATTCGTATGTCAGAACCGCAGACACATTATCCGTCGGGGTATATCCGAGTTTAAGCCGGACCGACCTGTCGTCGCTGTCATTGGTGCCGTTGCTTGCATATCCGTCCCGGGTTGTAGAGGTAAAGGCGGCGCGTACAGCCAGTGCGTCGGTGACAGGCGCGTTTAACACTCCCGTTACATTAAAGAGGTTGTAATTGCCCATACCGATCGAACCTGAAGCGTCCACCTTTTCCGTGTTCGGATCATTGGAGATCATATTGACAACGCCGCCTGAAGAGTTGCGGCTATACAGTGTGCCCTGGGGGCCGGCGAGGACCTCTATGCGCTGCATGTCATATAATCCGGTGGTGCCGACACCCCAGCTGTTGCTGAAGGAACCGTCAACCGTTACGGCTACCTGCGAAAAGGAATCCCCGGGCATTGAATCGTTGTCCATGCCGCGTATGACTACCGTCATCTCCTCTCCCACAGGATTAACTATTGCTGATGCCATGTTCGCAAGGGCATCATCGAGATCTTGTACCGCCATCTCAGTCAACTGTGTGCCGGTGACTGCCTCGATACTGCTTGCAACCTTCTGAAGATTCTGCTCACGCTTCTGGGCCGTAACTGTGATCTCCTCAAGTGTGAACTCCTCATCGGCTGTCTCCTGGGCAACCAGAGGCGGAGAAAATTCGAGCATTAGCCCGAACGCCAAAAGCAATGTAATTGAAAAATGGTTTATTCTTTTCATGATTTCTTCCTCCTTAAGTTTAGATTGTTAAGTTCATGCCGTATTTCCAGGGTCATAAGACTTCCAGGAAAAAAGACCCAAAAAACTCTGTTACAACTAGAAAAGGGTTGAAACCGGTATCCATAGGAAAATAAA
>JBFYXR010000220.1:0-3227 GCA_041310455.1 Desulfobacteraceae bacterium
ATAAGGGATATCACCAGGCAGAAGAAATCGAAACTCATTAATGAAACACTCCTTCGAATAACCACCACATTGCCATACTATCCTGTTATCGAAGACCTTATGGATTATATCAGCAGAGAGATTTCATTCCTTCTGAATTCAGGAGGAGCAGGTGTAATGCTCCTCGATGAAGAATCAAATGAGATATTCATCCAGGGCGCCGGGCCCAATACTCCGGAGGCAGGCAGACAATTAAAAAAGGTCAGGATACCGGCAGATAAAAGTATAACCGGAAAGGTCATCAGGACCGGGATACCCCTTATAATCCACGACACGGCAAGGGAACCTGATTATCACCCCGGCGTTGACAAGCAGACGGATCTCAAAATAAAAAATATGCTCATTGTACCCCTCAGGACAAGCAGCCGCATTATCGGTGTGCTGAATGCCGTCAATAAGAAGGGCGGTTGTTTTGACGATACCGATCTTGAACTCCTTTCCATGGTGGCAGGGACTGTTGCATTGTCCATTGAAAACACAATGGTCTCCAGGCAGTTAAAGGATGCATACAATGAGGTCTCCAGCCTTAACAGGGCCAAAGACAGGCTGATCAATCACCTTTCCCATGAGCTTAAGACGCCTGTCTCAGTGCTCCTTGCATCAATCAACATAATAACCAGGAAGATGGAAACCCTTCCCGAAGCCGGCCTTTCACGCACGCTGCAAAGGGCCAGAAGAAACCTTGAGCGCCTGCTTGAACTCCAGTATGAACTGAAAGACATCATGAATGACCAGGAATACAGGGCCTACGGGCTGCTTTCCACCCTGCTTGAGGAATGCGCTGACGAGCTTGAATCCCTTGTGGCCGAAGATATCGGGGAAGGCCCTGTTGCCGGGCGCATCAGAAACCGCATAGAGGAGATCTTCGGCCCTGACAGACCTTCAGTTGCCGAAGATGATATCTGCAGCCTTCTTGCCGAAACCCTGGATGCATTAAAACCCGGGTTCAAGCACCGCGATGTGGAACTTTTAGAAAATATTGGAGACACACAGCCCGTGCATGTCTCCTGCGAGGCATTGAAAAAAATTCTTAATGGACTCATCAGAAATGCCATGGAAAACACACCGGACGAAGGAAAAATTGAGATATCCGTGATCGACAGGCATGACGGCGCCCAGTTCATCATTAAGGATTACGGGGTTGGAATTACGGAAGACGATCAGAAAAGGATATTTGAAGGGTTCTATCCTACCCAGGAGACAATGCTTTATTCCTCAAAAAAGCCCTTTGACTTTAACGCCGGAGGCAAGGGGGCTGACCTTCTGCGAATCAGGATCTTCTCGGAAAGGTATCAATTTAAAATTCATATGGAATCTTCGAGATGCAGGTTTCTTCTTCAGAATGTCCAGACATGCCCGGGCAGGATAAGCGATTGTGGCTTCTGCGGCAGCAGAGAGGATTGCCATAATTCCGGCGGAACAACATTTACCCTCTTTTTCCCCTATTCCCCCTGATAGTTAATTTATCATTGACTAAGTGCTTGTCTTTGGTTATTAACTGTCTATAAGCCATATAGATTAAGGAAAGGAATATAAATATGACATCCCTCAAAAAGAAAATGAAGTCTATTCGTAAATGGAAGGACAAGCCCAATAAGGTTAATCAGAAAGCAGATCTTAAACGCAACCAGACCAACGCGGAGATCCTGCGTGAACTTTCCGCAAAGGATAAGGCCTAGAAATTATATCTGAATTGCCGGATTATCAAAGGCCCCCCCCCTTCCCGGGAGGGGCCTTTATTTGTCGGTGAACAGCCTGTGCAGTCAATCAGAAACAGATTCGGATCAGTCGTGACCGGGAAAGAGAGAACGGTAAAGGCTTTCAGTCTCGGAAACCATCTTTTCCTCTGAAAAATCCTTTTCGACCTTTTCCCTTGCCCTTTGACCCAGGCCGGCGGCCATATCCCGGTTATCCAAAAGTCGGCTGATTGCCTTGCCAAGGGCATTGGCATTCCAGGAAAGCACCAGAACCCCTGTTTCATTGTCCGTGATCTGCTCCGTGATCCCTTCAACACGCGTAGCAACAATGGGCCTCGCCATTGCCATGCCTTCCAGCGCTATCATTGGAAATTCATCCATAAGAGACGGTATCACAAGGATGTCAAGAGCGGATAGGATATCCTTTATGTCATGCCTGAATCCCGCAAGTATCAGGTGACTGTCCATTGCGATCATTCCGCTGTGCATCATGAGGGTATTCCTGAAAGGTCCGTCACCGGCGATCAACACCTTTACATTCGGGTGAGACCTTATAAAGATAGGCATGCTCTTTATCAGAAACTCAAAGCCCTTTTGCCAGACGAGCCGGCCGGCCGCCCCGATAAGGACCGTATCATCCGACAGATTAAACTCGCTCCTGATCCTGGCGCGCGCCACCGGATCGGGCCTGAACCTGCCGGCCTCAACACCGTTGTGAATGGTCACAATTCTTTCGGGCCTGATGCCTCCGGTTTCTGCCATCCTTTTCGCCGTCATATCCGAAGTTGCAATAAACCTGTCAACGAACAAGCCGGAAAAACGGGCAAAGAAGCCGGAGCTCCTTTTCCCTGGATTGTCTCCATCGGTCTCTTCCGCAGGAAGGGCTATTGTAGAGACATATCTCACGCCCCGGGAAATCATCCTGGCCAGCCTGCCGTGGAGGTCGGCCCTTGCGCCGCAGGTATGGACTATCTGTATCCTGTTCTTCCTTATTATGCCTGCCAGTTTCATTATCAGGGCCGGACTGATTTTTTTTGAAAAATCCACATCGATTTTTTCAACATCATCCCGGACGGACCTGGAAAATTCGCTGCCCTTATCGCAAGCTAAATAAAGATCGTAACTTTCCCCGGAGAATCTGTTGATTATGCCGGCCAGCGCCCTCTCGCCGTCGTCCGGCTGCATGTCATCCAGAATAAAGAGTATTTTTGTTTTCATCAGTTTCCTTCTATCGCAGATGAAGCTTTATATCAAAAGCCGAGCACTTCGATTAGCAATTACTATAACATATTATAATGTCTATGATCTGTGTTTTGCTCACTCAGTACTTAGTCCTGAATAAATAAATACATTATCGTATTTATGAATCGAAGGACTAAGCATTAAAATGGATTATTATTTTTAAAAAACAAGTGGCTTTAAATTGAAATCTGTAATAACTTATCAATCTTGTCCAACATAAAGATGCAATCGCTTACGAGAACAAATAAA
>JBFYXR010000222.1:0-6780 GCA_041310455.1 Desulfobacteraceae bacterium
CTTTTTATCTTCAAAGATCCCTTCGTGGTATTTGATAATATGAAAATCGCTAAACAGGTCTAGAAGCTCATTGCGCTTTAATAGAAAATCAGGATTCTTGGGTTTGCCGAACTGTATCTGGTCTATGGTGTAGGTTTCATAGACAACTATTCCTCCTTGTTTAAGGCCGCTCTTCATATAAGGGATGAGGGAGCGCTGGAGGTACCTGAAGCAGATAATGACATCATACCGGCCCGGCTGGATGTATGGGTCTTTTTCAAGATCGACAACCTGCGCGACTATTTCAATTCCCTGCCCCTTTGCAGATAATTGCGCCTTCTCTATCGCCTCGCGGGATATATCAATCCCCTCCGCCTGAAAGCCTCGTGCAACAAGATAGATCGCGTTCCGGCCGTCCCCCATGGCCACGTCCAGAATGCGGCCTTTGGGCAGAAGGCTGATGTTTTCAACAAGAAATTTTGCGGGCCTGTCTCTTGGATCGGTCAAGTGATTCCTTTTAGGCGCTAAATATTATTCAGGTCAAATCCTTCGGAAAGGATCTGATCCTTTATAGCGGAAACGTCTTTTTTCTCGGTTATGGCCTTTGTGATCCTATTGAAACCTGTGGTGTCTCCAAGCATTATGCAGCCGATAATATGATTATTGTCAAGGGCTATCTTTTTATATGCCTTCTCATTAACGAAAGTCCTGAATTCATGTTTATTGTCGGCATCTATGTCACCCGCTGACGCAAGGTCTATCCCTGCAACCTTCAGTGTGTTGGCCATGGTGGTTCCGTTGTAAACCATGTTCCCGCCCGCCATGTTTATCCCGGAAATCTTGCCCTGCTCCATTGCCGCGGGCCAGATCCCGTATGCCATGCCCTTGAACTCGGCCACGTCGCCGGCTGCATATACATCGGGCAGGTTTGTCCCCAGATATTCATCCACCTTGATGCCCTTGTCGCAGTCAATGCCCATTGCCCTTGGGAGGCCGATATTAGGCCTGACACCTGCGGATATAATCACCATGCCGGCAGGGATTCTTTCTCCACCCTCAAGCCGGACTGAAGTTACCCTGTCAGAGCCCGCTATCTCTTCTGTCTTTGCACCCAGCCGGAATTTAAACCCCATTGCCTCCATGGTCGCCCTCAGTCTCTCCGCCCCTTTTCCATCCAGCTGGCGTGGAAGGAGCCTGGGAAAGAATTCCACAACGGTGACGGATATGTTCATCTTCAGAAAGGCATTTCCTGCCTCCAGCCCCAGCAGGCCGCCGCCGATTATTGCAACATCCCTGACGTCCTTTGCATAGGAGATGATAGCCCTTGCATCCTGTATGCTGCGTACGGCAAAAACACCCTTTTTATCGGAGCCCTTTACGGGAGGGATAAAGGAAGAGCTTCCGGATGCGAAGAGCAGCTTATCATAGGTCAGCCTGGCGCCCGCTTCGGTGATTGCAACATGGTTCAGGGCGTCTGCCCCCGTGACGCGGGTCTTTAGTCTAAGGTTTATCCGCGTCTCTTCATACCACTGATCCTTCTTTGCCAGAAGCGCTGCCTCAGTCAGGTCGCCGGCAATGTAGTCATTCAGCCTGATCCTGTAGTAGAAAGGGGAATCCTCATCGGTGACTATGGTGATCCTTGAATCACTGTCTTTTCTGTGGATGTTTTCTGCCGCCGTTGTCCCTGCCACCCCGTTTCCTATGATTAGATAGTCCATGATTTTTTCACTCCTTTTCCTCTTGTTTTTTTGATCCCTTTTCCCTGCCGTTATCCTTTGCTTCATCCTTGCCGAACTTGTTGAGGCCCTCGGCCAGTATCTTAAGCCTTTCATTTACTAAAAAGTTCAAGGTCCCTTTTGGGTATGCACCGTCATGCCCGGGTTCACCTGCCTTTATACCGGCCAGGATCTCCATGCCTTCATCAATGGTCCTGACTGCATAGATATGAAACTTTCCTTTTTTGACAGCCTCTATGATGTCTTTCCTGAGCATCAGGTCCTTGATGTTTGCATCGGGTATCATTACGCCCTGTTTGCCTGTCAGCCCTTTTTTCCTGCATGAATCATAAAAGCCTTCTATCTTTTCATTGACCCCGCCTATGGCCTGGACCTCACCCTTCTGGTTCATTGACCCTGTTACTCCTATATATTGTTTCAAAGGAATTCCCGCAAGACTTGAAAGGAGGGCGTATATCTCGGTGGATGAGGCGCTGTCCCCGTCAACGCCGCCATAGGACTGTTCAAAGGCTATGGAGGCGCTTATGGTCATGGGCTTGTCCTGGGCATATCTCTTTCTGAGATAGCCGCTGAGTATGAGCACCCCTTTGTTATGGGTGGATCCTGACATGTCAGCCTCTCTTTCAATGTTGATTATCCCTGCCCTTCCCATGGATGTGGCAGCTGTTATGCGGGAAGGCTTTCCGAACATAAGGTCTCCCATGCTGTAGACTGCAAGCCCGTTTACCTGTCCTACAACCTCTCCCTCCAGATCAATCATGAGCGTCCCCCTGTCGATCATTTCCTGGAGGTGATCTTCAATCATATTGGACCTGTAGATCCTTGAATCTATGGCCTTCTGCACATGCTTGTCCGTAATTGTATTCTTTTTTTCCTCCCCTGCCCAGTAATCCGCCTCCCTTATGAAGTCTGTAATAACCGGGAACCCGGTTGATATCTTTTCCTGCCTTCCCGACATGCGCACTGCCTGCTCCACAAGCAGCGCCACCGCTGTCCTGTCAAAGGGCCTGAGACTTTCCTGGTCGGTCTTCATCTTTATGAATTCGGAGAATTTCATAATCGCATCCATGTCATTATCCATGGCAGTATCAAATTCGGCCCTCACCTTGAAGATCTTTGGAAGGTCCTCATCATATGCCGTCAGCATGTAATAAAGATAGCTGTTTGAGATGATGACCACCTTTGCAGTCATCTCGATGGGCTCAGGCTTAAGCCCTGTCGTGGTAAAGAGGTAGAAGGGGTCATAGGTCTGGATCTCCATCTTGTTTGTCTTGAGCGACCGTTTGAGCGCAGGCCATACGCCGGGCTCCATGGCCGCATCAAGGAGGTTCAGGACAAGATATCCACCATTAGCCGCGATAAATGATCCGGCCTTTATTTTACTGAAATCAGTCCTCCAGATGCCGTTCCGGTCCACAACCCTTTCAATGCTTCCGAAGAGATTGCGGTATGTGGGATATGATTCAATCACGACCGGCGGGCCCTTCTGCTCAGCATTGTCCACGAGCAGGTTGACCTGGTAGGGCTGAAAGGGATCGGCCTGAGGCAATGCGAAGGGGAGGCCGGCCAGTGCCGCCTGCTGTGACTGCCCTGTGAATATCTGGAGGTTGGCGCCCATGTCCTCCAGCATATCCTTGAGGTAGTCCTCTATCTTCTTATCCCTGAACCCGGACTTGATAGGCTCCAGAAGTCCCGATGCCATATTCATGAACAGTATCCGGTCCATCTCGTCCGTCTTTGCCTGTATCTCCTTCTGCAGGTCCCTCAGCTCAAGAAATATCTGGTTTATTTCATCCCTTAGTGCGGCCTGCTTTTTCTGCATCCCCTCAAATTCCTCTCTGGGAAACCTTCCCTTTTCGACCAGCTCCTCCACCTGGTCTATGTGCACCGGATTGCCATCCACAAGGGGCATTATCTCAGGCCGTTTGATCTGTCCGATCTGTAAATCAACAAGGGCAAAGCCCTCCGCCCTCACCCTCTTATCCAGTTCCTTGAAAAAGTTTTTGCCCTTATTTTCATATTCCTCCATGATTTCCTTTTTCCGGTTGATGTAATCCTGGCTTTCAAAGAGCTGGGGGGCCTCCTTTTTAAGTGTCTCTATAAATCCGCCTATATCCTTTTTAAACTTCCTGCCTTCGCCTGCCTTGAGCATGAGGAGGACAGGGGCCTCATTGTCCTTGAAGTTATTCACATAACAGAGGTCATCGGGTACAGCCCCGTTTTGCATGGATATCTCATTTAAAAGCTTCTTTACGGTTGAAAGCCTGCCTGAACCCGCGGCCCCTGTTACAAAGATATTATAGCCGGCCTTTTTCATCCCTGCCCCGAACAGGAAGGCATCAACGCCCCGCTTCTGCCCTATTATCTCCCTTAAAGGCTTCAGTTCCTCTGTGGTCTTGAAGGGTAGTTCCAAAGGGTTAAGTGTCCATCTAAGCCTGTCAACTGGGACTTCTTTGTCGGATTTCTTCTTCGTCATCACATCCTCCCGGCATCAGCTGATTATCTTTCTGATCTTGATTATTCTTTTTTTCCCCTGGGGAGTCTTGGGCATGATCACCTTCAATATCCCGTTTTCATAAACAGCTTCCACGGCAGCCTCCTCTATGCCGCAGGGTATCCTTATGGTACGTGTAAAGGAGTCAAACGTGCGGTAAAAATTGTTGCCTTCTTTGACGAGCTCCCTCAGTTTCTTTCCTCTCAGGGTAATAAGATCCCCAGTGATGGATAGCTCCAGATCATCCGGGTCAACCTCCGGCAGCAGGACAGTCAGGAGCAGGGCCTTTCCCCTGTCTGTGACTTCAAAAGAAGGCATCCTTCTGACCATCCGATGGGCAGAGGAGATGCCATACTCCCCCCACATCCTGTCAAACATGGTGTCGATATCCTTTTTCAGCCTGTTGATATGCTGGTTTTTCCACAGGATTAAACCCGGCATCTATTTTCCCTCCTTCTTCCAATAGGGATTTATGAGGTCTTCGAAGACAGCCAATGCCGCCGCTGAACCGTGTCCTGCCGCTATGACTATTTGTTTATAGCCTCCCTCCACATCCCCTGCGGAATAGATGCCGGGGATATTTGTCCGGTGTCGCCCATCATGCCTTATATACCCATCAGGTGTCATCTCAACACCTGTTTTCCTGGCAAGGTCCACGACAGGATTATAACCGACGGAAATAAAAACACCATCAACGGCCATGACGGATTTTCCTCCTGTAGTATTATTTATAAGTGATACCTTCTCTACGCGGTCCGTTCCATGTATCTCATTGACTTCTGTGCTGTAGATAACAGGGACGTTGCTTTGCAGAAGGCTTACGGAAAGGTGTTCCTGTGCCCTTAGCTTTTCTCTTCTATGTATAATGGTTACATCCACGCCCAGATTATGAAGGTGCAACGCCTCTGTAACGGCGCTGTCGCCTCCACCGACCATAACCACCTTTTTGCCCTTAAACAGAGGCCCGTCGCATGTGCTGCAGTAACTTACACCATGACCTGCAAGCCGCGATTCTCCGGGGACATCGAGTCGCCTGTACTCCGCGCCCGTCGCGAAAAGCAGCGCCCTTGCATTGAATGTCCTCCTGTTACTGCGGACCCGGAGCCCCTCCCCGGGTTCGATCTCCAGCACCTCTTCGCCGGGAAAAATCTTCACATACTCGAGCGCATGGGACACCATCAGGTCGACGAGTGCCTTTCCGCCTATCTGATTTATGCCCGGATAATTTTCCACAACAGGGGTATTTGCGACCTGCCCGCCAGGGATGCTCTTTTCAATTATTACGGTCTTCAGTCCGCTGCGCGCGCTGTATATGCCGGCAGTAAGCCCTGCAGGTCCGCCTCCTATAATAACAAGGTCAGCATCCACCACCTTTGCATCGCTCTCAGGGATGAAGATAGTCTGCTGTTCCATTTTTTCAAGGGAGAGCATGAATAATTCCTCTGGCTGTGCGCCAAGGGCAATAAGCCTGTCATCGGCATAAACCTGAGGCACGCTCTGGGCGGAGTATTTTTCTGCAAGCCCCGGATTGGCCTGGATGTCTATGATTTCAAGAGATATGAGGTCGGGGTTTTCAATGGCGGCCTTAAGCGCGTTCACTGCCTGCTGAGGACAGTAAGGGCATGTTGGACTTACAAAGACCTTTACCTTTCGGGGTGACCTTATCTTTTCAAGTATCTTTTTAGAATCCGCGCTTATATGGGTTTCACCCTTGCCGAGCATGATAAGCGCCTCTACCAGGGTCCTTGTCTCCTCACCTATCGGGGCGCCGTACCACCTTATATTTATGCCGCGGTCTGGGTTGATGAACAGGGCAGGGGCATGTTCGGTATTAAGCCTTTTAGCCTCTTTATGGTTTATATCGAATTCACGCAGGGTGACATTTGGTGCCACCTCTTTGATGGAGCGTATCACGGCACTGGCGGCCTGGCTGAAGACATCCTTTTTGTCAGTGCTTGTGAATAAAAGAAGATCTATTTGATTGGGCATGTTTTTAAAGATGGACCGAAGGTGGGCATGTATTTCATGTTCATCCTTTGATAATTTTGTTCCCTTTTGCGCCTTTTTGCCCCTGAACATAATGATCCTCCTTAAGCCAGGTCATGAAAGAACATGTATAAATAGAATAAATAAAAGATTATGAAAAGAAACAATTATAATAAGGTGAGAACAAATTAAATATAAATTGAACAAATTAATCAGACAGCTTCAAAGAATATCTTATGTTCAAGTAAAGAAAGGTTCTTTATCTTTGCATTGATCTTCTTTTCTTCTCCAAAGATATTTACAAGCCGTATCTCATTTTCTGATGTTTCGAAGAAATCGATGTGTTCCAGGAGCAGGATTTCCTTCCCTTCCGACAAAAGATAAGCTGAGGAATCACACATGGTTCACCCCCTCCTTTATTGCCTTAATCGCCTCTCCCACCAGATGGGGCAGGGGTTCTCCTACAATGCCGATTATCCGGACGTTCTCCTGTGTAAGGGGAATTAATATCTTTTTGGCATAAGTTGAGCAGATTGCCTCTGTCATCCTTGGGGTTACCTCGCCCATCATGGAATTTGAAATAAT
>JBFYXR010000226.1:0-4034 GCA_041310455.1 Desulfobacteraceae bacterium
CCGGTACAGAAGAGAATGATGATTGAGCCACCCAAGGATGAGCTTTTTAAGCTTGCCATGGACTACCACCATTGGACAATTAACCCGAAACTTGTACGCGCCTTTATAAACAAATCAGGAGACACGGCACGCTGGCTGGAGGAAAAGGGCCTGAGGATAGATCTGGTGCCGTCATTGCACCCCAGGTATTGTTACCGGACTTTTCATATGACATTCAGCGCTACAGGCCATACGGTTGTTAAGCTGTTAACCAAGAGCTGCGAGGACATGGGTGTGAGGGTGCTTAATAAATGTACGGTTAAAAGGTTGTTGACCGACAATAAGGGGAAGGTGATCGGCGTTTTAGCAGAAACACAAAGAGGGCCGCTAAGGGTCGAGGCAAAAAGCGTCATTATCGCCACCGGAGGGTATGGAGGAAACAAGGCTTTATTAAAGAAGCATTGTCCTGACTATGGCGGGGAAACTAAATACCTTGGGATAAAAGAGCTTACCGGAGATGGCCTGGTCATGGCAATGGAAATAGGGGCTTCCACGGAAGGCCTTGGGCTGCCTCACTACTGGGGCGGCCACTATCACGGCGCTAATGCCGTAAACCTCATCAACCAGCGGCCTGAGACAATCTGGGTAAACAAAAATGGTGAACGGTACTGTGATGAGAACATCCTCTTTGATATGGGCCTGCGCGGCAATGTTGTTGACAGGCAGCCGGGCAAGGTTTCCTATACCATCTTCGACGAACGCATAAAGAAGAATCTGATCACAGAGGGGGTCGTCGGGGCACAGATAGCCCTGCGATGGGCCCCGCCGGATACCACATGGGCTTCGATCATGGAGAAGCTGCCCCTGGAAGCAGAGAAGGGAAATCTCATGATATCTGACTCCCTGGACAAGATTGCAAGGTGGATGGGCGGTTCTCCCAAAAATTTAAAATCAACCATGGACCAATACAACGCTGACTGCGATCTCGGATACGACTCGCTTTTTGTAAAAGACCGGCGATTTCTGGAACCGTTGCGTGTCCCTCCATACTACGCCGTCAAATTTCATCAGACATTGCTCGATACAATGGGCGGGATTAAGACCAACCACCAGATGGAGATCATTGACAGTGAGGGGAACAGTATCCCAGGACTTTATGCTGCTGGAGTATGTGTCGGAGGATATACGTCGGCTTCCTATTGTTACATGCTATCCGGGACCATGTTCGGTTTTGCGTTGAACTCCGGTCGTATCGCCGCAGAGAATGCAGTCAAATTTTGCAAGGGTGGCAAAAAGATAAAATAGAAGAACAAGAGGATCGGCTTAATACACAATCGACATTAAATACTAAGTGAAGGAGATATTATGCGAGGAGGATACTCAGGCCGGATTCTACGGGTTGATTTATCAAAAGGACAGGTAACCAAAGAGAAACTCCCTGATGAGAGCGTTCTGAGAAAGTACATCGGGGGGGTGGGACTCGGCGCAAAGATACTTAATGATGAAATATCGCTGGACACCAGGCCCTTAAGTCCGGACAACCGGCTCATTTTCATGACGGGCCCCTTAACAGGCACAAAGTATCCCTGTTCCTCCGATACAACGGTGGTAACATTGAGCGCCAATCTGGGCTTCGTGGTTACCTCTTCCCATACACACGGTTTCTGGGGCGCCTACCTTAAACAGGCCGGCTATGACGGCATTATCATACAGGGGGCATCGGATAAGTGGGTATACCTGTGGATACATGACGGAGAAGTGGAAATCCGTGATGCGTCAGGCCTGATCGGCCAGGACTCCCATGACACGGAAGATCTGGTTAAGGATCAAGTCGGGAGAATCAAAGTCAGCGTGGTAACAATCGGTCCGGCGGGCGAAAATATGGTTCACGGGGCATCGATTGCAAATGACTCTCACCATCTGGCGGCAAAAGGCGGCGTTGGAGCAGTAATGGGATCAAGGAAGCTGAAGGCGATTGCAGTAAAAAGTGCCGGTGGAGTTCCGCTGGCCGAGCCTGTTGAATTCGGCAGGATAGTGAAAGAGTGGAATGATATGGCATTCGCCGGAGGCAAAAAGCCGATCTTGTATAAGGGAGGCATTACCAGGTTCTATGGTTTAATGATAGGAAACCAGTACTGGTCAGCCTATAAAAACCTGTTGAGTCCGGAGGGAGGACGCAGGTGGACGGAAAATATGGTTGAAGGCTGCAAGCAATTCAAGATAACAGGGAGGCATTGCTGGGCCTGTCCTATTGGCTGCACCTATGAGTCCGAGATAACCACCGGTCCGCACAAGGGCTATAGGGCAACCCTTTCCGGGGGCGGTGAAGGCCAGGAAGGCGCAGCGGGAATTCTTGGTATTGATGACCCGGGAACAGTGCACTATCTGACGGACATTAACGACCGGCTGGGCGTTGATTCCTCAGACCTGGGATGCTGCCTTGCCCTGGCCTTTGAGCTTTATGAGAGGGGGCAGCTTACGAAAGAACAGACCGACGGCCTGGAGCTGACCTGGGGAAATGCGGAGGCGGCCGAGGCCCTGCTCCGCAAGATTATCTACAGGGATGGGTTCGGCAAGATATTCGCGGAAGGTCCCAAGAAGGCGGCCCAGATTCTGGGAGGTGATGCGCCCGGATATGTAGCTCACATAAAAGGCTCGGGTTATAACATGCATGACTGGCGTCCTGCCTGGGGTCTGCTTTTAGGGCAAATGGTCTCAAGCACCGGAGGAACATGGCAAAGTTCCTATGGCAATGACCTGCTTCCGGAAATAGACCTGGGTTATCCGGAGCGCAATCCTCTTTTTGTCACGGAAGGTCTGGCAAAGGGATTGTCGAAAATATGCATGAAGCGGGTATGGGATGACTGCTATGGTCAATGCTTTCTGGGGAATCTGATGGATTGCAAGGGAGGCGCCTATCTGCCGCCCAGGGCAGTTGCCGCGGCTACCGGCTGGGCAGGATTTACCCTTGATGAAGCCATGACAATCGGGCACAGGGTAATTACACTTGAAAGGATATTCAGCATGAAGCGCGGTCTTACAATAGAAACAGACCTTGATATCGGACCTCGCATCGTTGAACCGGCCACGGAAGGCATAGCCAAAGGCAAGGACATTCGCCCCCATCTTAGGGGATTGGTTATGGACTATTATGAGAATATGGGATGGGAGAGAGAGACAGGAAGACCGACTCAGGAAACACTTGAAAAACTTGATCTTACGGCTGAGGCTGAAGGACTTTAGAAAAAGGAGATACAAATGGCAGAACTAAAGGAATTGCTCAAACCCGGCCGGATTAAGAATGTACAGATAAAAAACCGGGTGTCGCTTGCACCAATGGAGCGGGGCTATGCCAATATGGACGGCTCAATAAGTCAGAGGTACATCGATTACCTCGTAGAGAGGGCAAAAAACGGGGTCGGCATGATGAATGTCGAGTCCACGTATATCGACGCGAAACAGCGCGGCCGGCTCTATCAGGTGGGGCTTTATGATGACACGCTGATTCCAAGTCATAAGCGTCTTACCGATGCGGTGCACAGGTACGGTACAAAAATTGTGGCAGAGATACAGCACCCCGGAAGACAGGCAGGAGCCATGGTAAACGGAGTTCAGCCCATAGGGCCGTCGGCAGTACCATGTATGGCAACCGGCGGAGACGTTCCCAGAGAAATGACTGTCTCCGAGATAAAGGAATTGGTGGGGATGTTTGCCCATGCTGCCGTGCGTGCCCAAAAGGCCGGTTATGATATGATCAGCATCCATGGCGGTCATGGTTACGTTATCAATGCATTTGCCTCACCGTTCAGCAACAAGCGCACTGACGAGTATGGAGGCAGTCAGGAAAACCGTTTCCGGTTGGCCTTTGAGGTGTGCGCTGCGGTGAGGGCAGCGGTCGGGGATGACTTTGCGGTGGGCTACCGGTTGAGCGCCGATGAGTTCATTGACGGTGGCCTGACGGTGGACGACACCAGGGCGCTGGCAAAAGGGCTTGAGAGCAAAGGGATTGACTTCCTTGATATAAGCGCCGGCATTTATGAGTCAGTGGACATAAT
>JBFYXR010000227.1:0-3153 GCA_041310455.1 Desulfobacteraceae bacterium
ATTATGGGCTTGTTTTTCAGCCTGGCCGAGTTGAAGAACCTGAACTGGGCATCCATGTAATGCCCGAGGGGGCCGGGTATAAAGGGTTCATTGGCCCAGGGCTGAGGTCTTTCTCCCTTGACCCCTACCTCTGTTGCAGTAGCCTCGGAGAGAACTGAGGCCCCGATCATGACCCCATGCTCCACGTTCCTGGCAACCCACACAGGAGGCATGGTGTCGGCGTCACGTCCGCTGTAGGTGATCACCTTTATCTCAACGCCCTTCGGGTCTTCCGCGTCCACCCCGTTGTAGTTTTCTATGGTGCTGTTCGCAAGGGTGGCCCTTGAGTTCGGGTGGGACATGGGTATAGGCTTGCCATTTGCATCGACCTTGCCTGGCTGCCATTCACCCATATAGTTGACGCCCTTCTTAGGGATATCGTCACCGTCCCCCACCCAGTGCGGGGTATCGGTCTCGTCAATAAGGACATTGGACCATATGACCTCATAACCTTCCCCCCTCATGACCCTCATGAGGTAGGGATCGCCCTCGCGGTTCACGTCCTGTACAATACCGAAGATGCCGCACTCAGGGTTGACGGCCCTCAAGGTGCCATCATCGGCGATCCACAGCTGGGCAAGGTCATCCCCGATGAAATCCGTGCCGACCATGGCGGTGGTGGTCTTTCCGCACCCGGAGGGCGCGGCGCCGGCAAAATAGGTCTTCCTGCCTCCCTTGCCCCTCATGCCGGTAATAAACATGTGCTCTGAAAGTTCTTTTTCCTGGCCGAAATAGACTGCCAGGTCAACGGCAAACCTGTGGTTGCCCTTTTTAAGGAGCAGGGTGTTGCCTGCGTATGTAAACAGCATGGAAAAGGTTGTAAGCCATGACCTGTCCATAAACACCCTGGCGTTCGGCAGGTCTTCGAGCCGGTTAGGCCCCTCACTGTGGACGTTGGTAAAAAACTCGCCCCTTCTCGTGCATTCCTCGTCGAACCTGTCATAGACGTGCCTGTAAAGGATGTCGGCCGAGTGCATGACATAGGGAGAGGTTGTCATCTCAAGCGCCGGTATAGAAGCCTTTGCCCCTATCGGGCCTCTATTGAAAAATCCTATAAGGAGAGTCTTGCCTTTTCCTATATCAGTCATGTATTTTTTTACATGCTCATAGGCATCCTTTCTTATAATCTTTCTTGCCAGGCTGCTAACCTCTTCGTCTTCATTCACAATATACAATGTCTTGTCGACTACGCGGCCCTGTTCTTCAGGCAGGTCAAAGTGTATGGTGTGTCCCTTCATGGCCAGGGGCCTTTCTGAGCCCATTTTAATGCTTGTCTCCCGGACAGTTTTTAAATCGGCATCAGAGCCTGTATGTACAAAGATCGAGTCAGGGTTGATCATGGAGATTGTATTGGCGATCTTGAGAAGAGCCTCTTCGTTTTTAATTCTGTTAAGTTTAATCTGGTTTTCTTTATCACATCTTTTTTCAAAGAATGCATTTGCGTCAGCAAGGGTCTTAACCCCGCCTATCTCTAAAAGAATGTCTATTCCTTTTTTGAGCTTTAACATGCTTAAATTCCTTTCCATTTTATTTGATATGCTTTAATTCCGAGTGTATTCAGAGTAGATGACTTTCAAAACTGAGTCAAGAATCTATTTTAATTTTTCCGGAGAAACCTGTTGACTCATAATCTGAAAATGCTGATTTGAAAAACTTTTTATTTGAAATCAGAACTCTATTAGGATATTTCGATTCTGCATATTGTATAAATATATAGACTGATTATACTATGGATGGCGTTTATTAAAACGCTGGAGAATTTTTAATATGAATACAGATAAAATTATATTTGAAAAAGACAGGCTTATTGTGCCCGATAACCCCGTTATACCCTTCATCGAGGGTGACGGGATAGGCCCTGATATCTGGAAGGCAGCTAAAAAGGTAATTGACAGGGCGGTAGAGATCTGCGGGGGAAATTCAAAACGAAGGATAATATGGAAGGAGATCCTTGCAGGCGAAAAGGCCTTCAAAGAGACTGGAGAGTGGCTTCCCGAAGACACCATTAAGGCCTTCCGGGAATACAGGATAGGCATAAAAGGGCCCTTGACGACGCCGGTCGGCGGCGGCATCAGGAGCCTGAATGTGGCTTTGCGACAGATGCTCGATCTTTATGCCTGCGTCCGTCCGGTCAGGCACTTCCCCGGCGTCATAAGTCCGGTCAGGGAACCCCAGAAAGTTGACATGGTGGTCTTCAGGGAAAATACGGAGGATGTCTATGCGGGTTTTGAGCTTGAATCGGGCAAAGAGGAGACACGCCGTCTTATAGAGCATCTTTCCGGCGTCTACGGCTGGCAGATACGTCCTGATTCAGGCATAGGCATCAAGCCCATAAGCGCCTTTGGAAGCAGAAGGCTCGTAAGGGCAGCCATAGAGTTTGCCATCAAGCATGGAAGGCGCAGCGTCACACTGGTGCACAAGGGGAATATACAGAAATTTACGGAAGGCGCATTCAGGAATTGGGGGTACAACCTGGCAAAGGAGGCATATCCCGATAAGACAATTGCGTGGGGAGACCTCAAAGGAGATATCCCCGCGGGTAAGATACTCATAAAGGATACCATTGCGGATATATTCTTTCAGCAGGCACTTACCAGGCCGGAGGAATTTGACGTAATTGCCACAATGAACCTCAACGGCGATTATATCTCCGACGCCCTTGCCGCCCAGGTGGGGGGGATAGGCATGGCCCCGGGGGCAAATATAAATTACGAAAGCGGTTACGCGATCTTTGAGGCCACCCACGGCACTGCCCCCAAGTATGCCGGGCTTGATAAGGTCAACCCCTCATCCCTGATATTAAGCGGGGCAATGCTGCTTGATCATATCGGGTGGACGGAGTCTGCCGGGAGGATAGAGAAGGCGCTGGAGAAGACCTTTCTGACAAAAAAGGTTACCTATGATCTCGCGAGGCTGATGGACGGGGCACAGGAGGTCTCCTGCTCCGGGTTCGCGGATATCGTATGTGAAAACATGGAAAAATAATTGAGATAGGACAATTTTTATTAATGTGTTTCAATTTTGTGCCGATGAATAAATCAAGACGGTCATGGTTTGGCAGGGATATTGCATTCTGTTTAAATTATAATTCTTTTTGTTTTAGGTTTTTTTCCT
>JBFYXR010000231.1:0-6722 GCA_041310455.1 Desulfobacteraceae bacterium
CGTCACTACATTGTTGATTGAGGAGTCCCGATAGGTGACCTCAACGGGCTTCAGATATTCCGCGATCCTCTTAACAAGCTTTTCCAGCCTCTCGGATTCACTCAGGATTATATCTCCCTCCGGCAGCTCATTGAATCTCTTGCGAAGCCTCCGGGCGAACCCTCCTATTGAGACGAGGGGATTGCGTATTCCATGGGCAACCTCGGCGGAGATGGAGCGCAGGAGCTTAAGTTTTTCCCTTTGTATAACCGCTTTCTCTGAAAAGACGCGATCGGTTATATCGACAATCATTCCCTGTATCATTTCTGCACCCTCGGTCTTTTCGGTTTCAGCGCGGGCCATGGAGCCGACCATGACATGCAGGGTATGCCCGTCTCTGTGCACCATGCGGCATTCGGCTGAAAAGCTTGAATAGCGCGATTGAAATGCCTTGAGAAACAGGTCCTTCATCCTTCGGAGGTCATCGGGATGAAGCCTTCCCAGAAACCACTCGGGGTCTTCCATGGCCTCAGTGGGTGAAAAGCCCAGCATTGTCTCTGATGCCCGGTTTATGAATTCCAGCTTGAAATCCTTCCTGATGCTGAAGACCAGCGAAGGGATATCCTGGACAAGACGAAAGTATTTCTGTTCGGCAAGCCGGATCTTCTCTTTGAGGTCCTGCCGCTCCTGAAAGCGCTTGAGGCAGAGCTGCAGTTCATTGATTCCGAAGGGTTTCCTTAAATAGTCATAGGCCCCGAGCTTTATCGCTTGGACGGCATTGTCAAAGGAGCCGAAACCCGTGATAAATACAACCTCGCACAGGGGCAGATTCTCCTTTAATCTGGAGGCGAGTTCAAGGCCGCTCATTCCGGGCATCTGTATGTCAATAAAGGCCAGGCTGAAAGGCGTTTCTTTAAATGTTTCAAGAGCTTGATTAGGGTCAGTGCACAGGACCGGGGGATGCCCCTGGCCGGACAGAAATTCCGCTATCATTCGGCCCACGGAAGGATCATCATCGACGACAAGGACCTTTACAGCCGGTGTCTCTTCAATGGAAGGCATGACTATCTCCGATCAATTGAAGTTGCTCTTAAACAACTCTTTTAATCCCGATATTCATTATGTAGCAAATGAAGACAAGTATATCCCGAAAAGCAGGAAATGTTAAGATCTAAATAAATCCTATGGGAGCCTTATATGTTTGAGGATTATTCTGTCTTTCGGGTCCTGATGATAATGTATTTTGTAAACCTGGGGTCCAGGGCCTCTGTGTTGACCATGGCGTATTCCTCTGTAAACTCTTCCCACAGGTTTTTCAGGGTGTCCTGAAGAAATGCCCTGTCATCAGGTTTAATGTCCTGAATGAGCGACATGCAGTCGCTGAGGAAGATCTCTTTATAGGCCTTAAATGTGAACGGAGGAGCGGCCTCCTTTCCGCGGATGAGGGCGAAAAACTCCCTTGCCTGTTCAATAGAAAAAGGGACGAAACTGTCCCCGAGTTTAAGCCTCCGGATGGCCCAGGAGTGCAGCAGGAGGGTGTGGAAGGTGAACAGCGGGTCTTTGGGTATGTCTGTTTTCAGGGCAAAGGAATCAGCGATCCGTTCCATCAGTTTATCCAGGAGCAAAATCCTGTGCAGGATATCACCGGCGTTTTTCACTTCGGAAAGGGTCTCAAAGGGCCTGTACTCCAGCATGTAGAAAAGAGGCCTTTTCATCAGCATCCCTTTCAGGACGCCACCCCACTCCTCTCCCCAGAAACCGGCATCCAGTCCCTTGCTGAGAAACCATGACGCGCGGATCTGCTTTTCGGCCTCCCATTTCAATTCGAGGGTCATGCCGAAACCAACCCGGAAGATCGCGACTAGAGGGTTGTTCTTTATGAACTCCTCCGAGGTCCTCAGATCGTTTTCCGACAACCTCTCAAGGCCGATATTCAGGTATCCCGCGGCCTTTCTTGTCACCTTGACGAGGTCTTCGATGCCCTCGGGGACCACGGTGTCGGCCGAGAGGATCTGGTTGCAGAGGCCGGCAAATTCAAGGCGGAGCCTCTCAAGGGACGCGCCGTCCGCGATCGCCGCAATGGATCGCGTGAAGACGTTGTCTCCTTCAGTATACGCGAGGGGCGTCAGGGGGGCAAGGGCGCCTGTTTCTTCATCAGGGAAAAACAGCCTGTAGCCGGAACCTCCCTGCTTGAGGAAATCCGGGCGTTGATAGGAATAAATGGAGATTGCCTCCTCAAAGGGGAGATATCCGTCCTCTGCGATGCGGACCCCCTTCATCCTGTACATCTCCTCTTCTATCTCTGCGGGGATTACGCCTCCAAGCCCGAGAAGCAGGGCCTGGAAACGGTTATAGTCCTCAGAGGCCAGTTGTCGAAGCATCTGTTCAATAACTTCCTCGTTTTCCTTATCCAAAATTGAGATATAATAAAGGTTGTCAAAGGTAAAGAAACCGTCAGGCGGGATATAATCCTGCTCCTCCTTTATCCTTACATCCAGGATATTATTGAAAAAGAAATGGGCAAGCATGTTGCCGTCTTCGCTGTAAAACCACCGGGCAAGTCTTTCGGGGTCGGCCTTGTGAAACCTGTCCAGCCATTGAGCGGTCTCCTTCAACTCGACCCTGTCACTCTTCCACTGCTCCAGGTCCATAATATACTGCCATTGATCATCGGACGCCAGCCTCAAGATAGGCAGGGAGTCGTCCTCGCCTATCTTCTTTATAAGCCAGAAAAGGTCCACCCTGCTCATGTCCCTGACAATCTGTGCGGCATTTTCATAGTCAAGCAGCCTGTTGAGGGCCTGGCTTCCCGGCAGGGACAGAATCCGGTCCAGGTCCTTACGGCTCAAGGCCGCGGTTGTGCCGGCATCAAGACCGTATTCGTTTGTTGTTTTATCCTGTTCTGACAATGTGATTCTCCATGCTTTGATTTTAAAATATCCTTAAAGATATTGATTCTTTGTTAAAATTCAAGGTGTGTCAAGAAGTAAGATTAATATCCTGACGGTCTGCGCATACTTTGCTTGCCCATTATGGAAAGAATATGTTATATAAAATACCGCATCGGATTGCATGATTTGCGCTTGAACGGCCTGTGACACGGTAAGCCGGCGCCAGGCCCTCACAAACTAACTTGCATAAGGGAGATGATAGAGTGATCGAACTGATAGCCAAAGGCGGGATAGCCATGTATCCCATCATGCTTTGTTCCATTATAGCGCTGGCCGTCTTTATTGAAAGAATATGGACCTTGAGACGGAGCAAGGTTATTCCACTGGAATTTATCAGTCAGATAGAGGAAAAGGTTAAGGCCCGAAGGATACCGGAGGCCATTTATCTATGCGAGAATGACGGCTCATCGATTGCGAAGATCTTTTATGCCGGATTAAAGGCCACGGGCAAAGGCATGTGGCTGGTAAAGGAGGCCATTGAGGACCGGGGGAACAGGGAGGGGCTGATACTTGAAAAATACGTAGGGCTGCTTTCCACAATCGCGCAGATGAGCACACTACTTGGTCTCCTTGGCACCGTTTCCGGTATGATTAAAACCTTCAAGGCCATCTCACAGGCAGGAGAGAATCCGGCCCTCCTTGCCGGCGGCATCGCCGAGGCGCTTATTGCCACCTTCTCCGGGCTGTGCGTGGCAGTGCCGACCATGGCCTTTCATCGAATACTCAAGGATAAGGCGTCATCCCTTATTTATGAGATGGAGGAGTCTTCCTTAAAATTAATAGAGCTAATAGAAGATTCCCACTCCAAGGAATAGGTTCTGTTATTGTTGAGGGTGTATCAATGAGGTTCAAAAAGAAAAGTGAAGAGGATCTTTTCATCAGTGTTACCCCCCTTGTGGATATAGTCCTGGTCTGCCTGATTTTCTTCATGATTACCTATCATTTTGATATCGTCTCAGGGGCCCGCATTGATCTTCCAAAGGTAGTTAATAAAAACCTGGAGGAAGATGCGGACAAGGTTACCCTCATTATCAGCAAATCTGCAGAGATCTTCATCGGAGGCAAAAAATACGATCAAAAAACCCTTGAAAATGAATTAAAAAATCTTGTAAAGGGGAAAGGATATCTGAGGGTAATCCTTCAGGCGGATAAGGATGTCGCTCACGGCAAGGTTGTGGAGATAATGGATATTGCCAAGGGAGCCGGCATTAGCTCCATTATCATAGCGGCCAAATGGAAATCCGATGTTTTGCAATGATCGCGGCAGAAAAAGGGCTTAAATGGGGACAGTTTTTTTAGGGTCTTAATATGAGCAAAGCATTAAAAATATCTATTCTGTCTTTTGCGCTGCTGTGTCTGCTGGCATCATGGCTTGCCTTCGGCGATCGGGGTTTTATTTATGTTTACAACAAGGATAAGGAAAGACAGGAATACCTTAAAAAGATTGAGGAGCTCAAAAAAGAGAATCAGAAACTGATGGAAGAGATTGAACGGCTCAGCAACGACAGTGATTATATAGAGAAAACCGCGCGCAGGGAGCTTAACATGGTGAGGGATGGAGAGGTGATTTACAGGTTTAAAAATGAACAGGAAGATAACACGGCGTCGAAACAGGATGCCGAGCCATAACTAAACGCGCATCCTCAAAAATTCTCACAGGGAGATATTAAAATGGAACCATCGGAGGGTTTTTACAACGAGCTTTTATCAGGCAGTCCTTCCCAGGGGACGCTGTTCAGGATCCTGTCTATGATGAAAAAGGAAGGGATGCTTGAAAGGGTGATAGACGAATGCACAAAGGCCTTGGAGACCTATCCTGATGATATCAAGATCAGGCGGCTCCTGGCAGAGGCATGCTATGAGGCGGGAAGGATATCCAGGGCGGAGTCGGAGATCAGGTCGGTTATAGCCGGGATCAATGAATTAATGACCGGTTACCGCTTTCAGGCCGATCTGTTCATAAGCCAGGGAAGAAACACGGAGGCCGTCGAGGCACTAAAGCTATATCTGATCCATTGCCCTGATGATAAGGAAAGCTACGCCCTGCTCGAATCCATGCTGCCGAGGGAGGAGGTTGCCGCTGAAAAATTGCAGGCGCAGGAAGAGGCTCCCGAACCCATTGAGCAGCCCATTGAGGCGGAGACCCCTGACATAGCCACCGCCACCCTTGCCGAGGTGTATTTCCAGCAGGGGCTCACTGAAGAGGCTATAGAGATCTATAACAAGGTTATTGAAAAGAATCCTGATGACCCCAGGTCGCCGGAGAGGCTGGGTGAGCTGAAGTCCATCCTGGAACAGGCCAGGCTGGCCCGGGAAAATGAAAAGGGCCGTCTCATGCGAAAGAAAAAGATGGTGTCCATACTGGAGTCGTGGCTGGCAGGCATTCGTGAGCATTCAAAGCCGGGCCTCTCCATAGGGTGATTATTGAAATGATAAACAGGAAAGATACAGAGTTCCGTTTTACCGCGACAGGCATAGGGAGCATCCCGTCTCTTGACGCAAGGGAGTCCTGCCTTAATATTTTAAAGCGGACCCCTGGCATACCCTTCTGGCCGCAGCTGGTAAAGAAATCTCTCCTTGAAGACTTTTTTATCCAGTTCAGCGAAGGGCTGACCTTCCTGAACGTCAAAGAAGGCGCAAGGGTGCTTGAAGTATCCTCATCTGAGCCGGAGTCCCGCCTGACCGAGTTTTATGAGCATTTTCTGGCTGAAGACACAGGATATTTCAGGATCAGCAGGGATCATGCCGCAGGCCTG
The DNA here is from genome assembly GCA_041310455.1 of Desulfobacteraceae bacterium. Lineage (GTDB taxonomy): Bacteria > Desulfobacterota > DSM-4660 > Desulfatiglandales > HGW-15 > JAFGIC01. Next base: position 5,687 of record JBFYXR010000231.1, read on the forward strand.
TACGAGCTTATGGATCTTGTATCCGGAGAGCCGGGGCAGTACGGCCCCTTTATAAAAGGACATACAGTTGGTCCGGTGAGTTTTGCCGCGGGAATAAAAGGGGCAGATGGAAGGCCCCTTCTGTCAAATCCTGATTTAAAGGATGCACTTACAAAGGGGATAGCCATAAAGGCCCTGTGGCAGGCGGGTGAACTCGCAAGGTCCGGCAAGCGGGTCATCATGTTCCTGGATGAACCTTATCTCTCCGGCTTCGGCTCCGCCTTCTCGCCCATAGAACGCCATGAGGTCATCGATATGCTCAAAGAGGTCATCGACTACCTCAGGGAGCGGTCTGATGTCCTTATAGGCATCCATTGCTGCGGCAACACCGACTGGTCCATGATAATAGACGCTGATCCCGACATCATTAATTTTGACGCCTTTGCATTTATGGATTATTTCCTGCTTTACCCAGATGCCGTCTCGCGGTTCATTAACAGCGGAGGCAGCATAGCGTGGGGTATAGTCCCCACATCGGATTTCAAGGGGACCGAGACAGTGGAGGAACTCCGGTTAAAGCTCGAAGAAGGGGTGGCCCGCTTAAAGCATATCGGGCTTGACCCGGACCTTGTCGCGAGGCGATCCCTCATTACCCCTGCCTGCGGCATGGGCACAATGGATGAGAAATCTTCAAACAGGGTACTGGAACTGCTTTCGCTGGTATCTGAAGAAATGAAATAAACGATCAGGATATGGGGCCTGGCTTGAATCTTACAGGGCCTTTCAGTACAGGTTTTGCAACCCTCTTTGCCACCTCTCGAAGCATGCCTCCGAAGAGGATATCATGGAAGGGCAGAAGGACATACCAGTAGAGTATGCCGTAAAGACCCCTAGGCCTGAATCTTGTGCCCAGCCGGAGCTCGGAGCCTTTTTTGGATGGAACGATTTCAAAAGCCAGCATGGCCTCTCCGGGCAGCTTCATCTCCGCAACAAGGATCAGGCGGTTCGGTGGAGCCACCTCCAGGACACGCCAGAAATCCAGGGCGTCGCCGACGTA
>JBFYXR010000232.1:0-4717 GCA_041310455.1 Desulfobacteraceae bacterium
CTTATCCCTGAGATGAACCGGATCGGCGCTCATCTCTTTGCCGCCAACTTTCGCAGCTTCGGAGTGAACGCGGAGGTCCTTGAAACCTATAAAGGATGTGATCTCGGAAAGCAGTACACATCAGGCAAAGAGTGCTATCCATGCCTTGTAACCCTTGGAGATATGCTTCATTTTGCCGAAAAGGAAAACAGCAACGGTGGATTCAAGCCGGAGAACTATGTCTATTTTCTTCCGGAATCCGAGGGTCCCTGCCGTTTCGGCATGTACAACAAGTTCCAGCGGATAGTATTCAACAGCCTCCCTGAATTGAACAGGTTGAAGATAGCTTCCCTTACCGCCAAGGACGGATATTCCCTGGATGGGATCCTGGAAAAGGATAAGGTCCTTGACTTCAGAAAATCCGGATACTTCTCCTTTGTGATCGCAGATATCCTTGACAGGCTTACATGGCGGGTAAGGCCCTATGAAAAAAAAGAGGGAATGACAAACGCATTTATAAAATATTCCATGCATGACATGGCGGATGCATTTGAGAGATACGCCGGCAGGGCAGGATTTGACAGGATACTTGATAAGCTTGAGGGGATTGTCCGGGAGGCGAAGGATATTATTGACCCGGATATCCCCCCTAAACCCCTTATCGGCATTGTCGGAGAGATCTTTCTTAGAATGCATACAGATTCCAATCAGGACCTTATTCAGATGCTTGAACGGCACGGTGCAGAGGTGGTAAACGCCTCCCTTGCCGAGTGGATAAATTATGTCACCTATAATAAATTGAGGGAGTCCCGAGAAGGGCTCAGGTTCAGTTTTAAAAAGTTCAATCTTAAGGGGCTTCACGGAAACCTTAAAAACATTGCAGGTTTCGGCGCGACCCTCTTGTACCAGGAATATATACAGAAAAAGGCATACAGGCGGGTTTCACCGTTTATAGACCTTGCACAGGATCATAAGATATCACACCTGAGAGATATCCTTGAAAAGGATGATTCCTTTTCCTTCCAGGTGATTACTGAGACAAGCATAAGCATAGCGGCCATACTGGAATATGCGCGCATGGGGTATAACGGAATAGTAAATGTTTATCCCTTCACATGCATGCCCGGCATGACCACATCGGCCATTGTCAAACCGATAATGAACCGTCAGGGAATCCCCTATCTCGACACACCCTACGATGGCACGACCCAGCCGGGGAGAGAGGCAGCCGTCAGGACCTTTGTGTATCAGGCGGAACAGCATTTACGGCAAAAGGGGCGGGGACTGGGGCCGGCCAAAAACGAGCTCCGTCCCCTTAATATCCATGGCAGCAAAAAGCAAGGCACAGGAATGATGCCTCTTCCGGTTCAGCGATAATGCTCTTTATTCTCTCTTTATTTTTATTCTTTCTATTGACTTGCGGGGATGATTTAACCTATTGTTAATTTTATAATGGGCACTTTAGGAAGCGCTGATCTTTTCATTGCTGTGTCGTGCACCTCAATGGGAGTCTTCTTTTATGGTCCTCCTTCTCAATGTCCTGACCGCCTTAAGGCTGATGATAGCCCCTCTGCTGCTGGTCTTAGCCCTTGCCGGGCACAGGACCCCCTTCATTATCTTTTTTTTCATCACTATGGTTATAGGCCTGTCGGACGAGATACTGGCGAGAAAGGCCGACCAATTCACGGCCGCAAGGTCCTCACTTTTCAGCTGGGGCAATTTTATAACATTCTTGGTTATAATGACCTGCGTCTGGATCCTCTGGCCTGAAATAATTCAGCAGGACGCCCTCTTCATGGTTATCCTTATAGTCGGTCACCTTGTCCCCGTGATACTGGGATACCTCAAGTATTCCCGTCTGACGAGCTACCACACATGGATGACCAAGTTCGCAACACTCCTGATCGGAAGTGCCGCCTTATATGTCCTTATGGGCGGCCCCATACTGGCCCTGGAATTCACCATCCCTGTTTACATATTCGCCAGGATTGAGGAAATCGCTATTACCGCAATACTGCCGGAATGGGAGTTTAATGTGCCGTCCATAAGGCATGCGATTGCCCTGGAACGCGAAAGGGCAAAGGAGGAAAAGATCAGGGCCGAAGAAAAGCTGCGGGCCGTTCTTGCGGACATCGATGACGGTTACTATGAAGTCGACCTCAAGGGGCACCTCACCTTTTTCAACCCGACCCTGAGCAAGCACCTGGGCTATTCCGAGCAGGAGCTGCTTGGGATGGAGGGTAGAATGCTTATGTCGGAAGAGATGTCAAAAAAGGTGAATGCGGCATTCAGGGAGGTTTATGAGACAGGAAAGCCGACTTTCGGATCGGACTGGGAAGTCCTTGCTAAAAACGGTGAGACGAGATACTTCGAGGCCTCGGTATCTCTTTTACGCGGCTCAAAAGGGGAGCCCGTCGGGTATCGATGCATCGGGCGTGATATTACGGACAGGAAGCACGCGGAAGAGGCCGCGCGAATACATCAGGAACAGCTTTATCAGGCCGGCAAGATGGTTGCCCTGGGAACACTGGTCTCCGGGGTTGCCCATGAGATAAACAACCCCAACAATTTTATCATGCTTAACGCCCCTGTCCTGAAAGAGGCATGGGATGGCATACGTCCTATTCTCGATGAGTATTACAGGGAGAACGGGGATTTCAGCATGGCAGGAATGGACTACACCACGATGAGAGATAAGATCCCCCTGCTCCTGTCGGGCATAGAAAACGGATCAGGTCGTATCATGCAGATCGTTCAGGATCTGAAAAACTTTGTTAAAAAGGACTCGACGGGCCTCAATAATGATGTTGATCTGAACAGGGTTGTAGAATCAGCCCTGTCCCTTATCTCAAACATGACCCAGAAATGCACAAGAAATTTTTCGGTCAGCTACGGGAAAGATATCCCGGGCATCAAAGGAAATTTCCAGCGCCTTGAGCAGATCGTTATCAATCTTGTTCAGAATGCATGCCAGGCCCTGCCGGACAGGGACAGGGCAATCCGTGTTTACACCGGCTACGAAAGGGAGGATGGATCAGTTACCCTTGCAGTGGAGGATGAAGGCCTGGGCATATCAAAGGAAAACCTTGCGCGGATAACGGATCCTTTTTTTACAACAAAACAGGATATAGGCGGCCTTGGATTAGGTCTCTCGATTTCAAGAAGGATCATTGAAGAACATCACGGAAAAATTTCATTTGAATCCGGTGAGGGAAGAGGCACAAGGGTTGAGGTCTCCCTTCCGGTCTGCTGAATACAGTGCAATCTATAATTGCTTAATGCCATAACACCTTTACTGATTTATATTATCCTGACGGAGATGACATATGAATACAGCCATGTACCCTGCCCTACCCATTCTGATAGTGGATGACGAGAGCCACACCATAGACAGCTTTGAAATCGCGTTGAGATCAGGCAGGATTAATCACTTCATACGGTGCCAGGACAGCCGTGATCTCATGTCCATACTCTCAGGACACGAAGTGGAAGCCGTTTTGCTCGACCTCAAGATGCCCAATATATCAGGCGATGAACTTCTGCCTGTCATTGTCACTGATTTTCCCGGGGTTCCGGTTATTGTAATCACAGGCGCTGATGACGTGGAAACCGCGGTCAAGTGCATGAAGGCGGGCGCCTTTGATTACATGGTCAAGCCGGTTGAAAGAAGCCGGCTGCTCGCCGGTGTTAAACGTGCAATCGAGATACGGGATCTTCAGAGAGAAAACCGCAGGTTAAAGGCACAGGTCCTCTCCCCTGAACTGGCGCATCCTGAGGCATTCTCGGAAATAATCTCCACCAGCAGCGCCATGAAATCCATCTTCAGGTACATAGAGGCAATAGCGGCAAGCTCCCAGCCGGTCCTGATAACGGGAGAGACCGGGACAGGAAAAGAGCTTATCGCAAGGGCAGTCCATAAGCTCAGCAATCGCAAGGGGGAGTTCGTGGCGGTTAATGTGGCAGGGCTCGATGACAATGTCTTTACAGACACCCTTTTCGGACATAAAAAAGGGGCCTTCACAGGCGCTGACCAGCCGCGAAGCGGTTTGACTGAAAAGGCATCCGAAGGAACCCTCTTCCTTGATGAGATAGGTGACCTGACCGTCGCATCACAGGTAAAGCTTCTGCGCTTGCTGCAGGAGAATGAATTCCTGCCTCTCGGGTCCGATGTGACAAAACGGTCGACTGCGCGGGCTGTGGTCGCCACTAACCTTGACCTTCAGGAGCATCTGGCATCCGGCAAATTCCGCAAGGACCTTTTTTACAGGCTGCGCACCCATCACATACATATCCCCCCGCTCCGTGAACGCAGGGAGGACCTCCCTCTCCTTCTGGATTATTTCCTGGAGCAGTCCTCGGAAAATCTGGGCAAAAAAACACCAACCTGCCCGAAAGAACTCCTGATTATGCTGCAGGCTTACAGCTTTCCGGGAAACATCAGGGAACTGCAGGCCATGATATTTGATGCCGTGAGCAGCCACAGGTCCGGGATACTCTCCATGGAGACCTTCAAACCCTACCTGGCACAGAGGCAGCCAATGGAAAATGTTGCAGGAGAAGGCAGCCCGTCATCTTCTTCCATGGTTTCCTTTCATGATCAACTGCCTACCCTCCGGGAAAGCGAAGATCTTCTTGTTAATGAGGCAATGCGGAGGGCAGAGAATAATCAGTCCATCGCTGCCCTGACCCTGGGCATATCAAGGCAGGCGTTGAACAAACGTCTGAGCAAGATGAATCA